>CAYYGM010000055.1:0-27299 GCA_964471555.1 uncultured Phycisphaeraceae bacterium | reverse complement strand
TTCTCGCGCAGCTTGAAGTTGGCGGCCAGCTTGGCGATGGTCGTGGTCTTGCCCGCACCGGTCGGCCCCACCAGGGCGATGGTGCGCGGACGACCTTGATTAACCTTCATCTTCCGATCCGAGCCGGACTCTGTGAGTCCGGTTGCCTTCGGCAGCAACCCCTTGACCGCCTCGAGCACCGCGGCCCGGCAGGTTTCGTCATCCTCCAACTGTTGCTCATCGAGTTGCTCGCGCACCTGGTGCACGACCTCATCGGCGATCTCCTGGGCCACTTCCTGCTCCAGCAGAGCGCGGTACTGATCGAACAGGGCATCAGGCAATTGCCTGGCGTCAACTTTTTCCGTGCTGGGCGCGATGGCTCGCTGCACGAGGCGCTTGACCGCGCGCATCTCCTCAACCAGTTGCAGATGATCGGCCGGCATGGGCGCGACGGTGGCCACGGCGGTTCGCTGCTGTATCTGCTGCTGCTGTCGCTGCTCCAGTTCAACCTTGGCGGCTGCGTAGGTGCGCTTGATCAGATCGCCGGCCAGTTGCACTTCACCGATGGGCGGCAAGGCGGGTGGATCGGGCGGCAGCTTGATGGTGGGCGGATCCACGGGTACGCCGGCCTGGCGCAGGGCGGCGCGGCGCGGGGAGTTCTGGGCCTTGCGGCGATTGACCTTGCCGACCTGGCGGCCGTCGGCGGCCGTGACTTCCACCACGGTCCGCGCCCCGAGGCCGAACAGTCCGCCCCGCTTGTAGCTGCGGGTGTGCAGGATCACCGCATCGGCGCCGATCTCGCGTTTGACCTTCGCCAGCGCCTGAGCCATCGTGTCTGCGGAAAAAGTCTTCAACTTCAAGCCACGGCCCCCTCGTAAGTTTGGGTGGGTTTGCCTTCATGGATCTGCACCAGGCCGAGCGATTCGACCTCGACGCCTTTGCTCACTTCGTTGTATCCGAGAACCGCCACGTTGGGCAAGTGCGGCTCGAGCAACTGCCGCACCTGGGCACGCACCTGCGGCGAAGCCAGCACCACCGGATGATGCCCAGCCTGTATCAGGCGCTGCAACTCTTCCAGGATAGCGCGCGTGATGCGATTGGCAACAGCGGGCGGCATGGTCATGCTGGTGCCTTCGACCGAGCGCTCGATGAAGCCGTTGATCTGGTCCTCCAGCGCAGGATCGAGACTGACACAGTAGAGACGGGTGGCGGTCTGGTCCTGATCCAGATCGTTACGATCGGCCGGCTCCACCACCGCGTACTGGCTGCAGATGGTCCGCCGCAGAGCGTTGCGCACGTACTCGGTGAGCACGTCCAGATCTTTGGTGCGCACAGCCCAGTCGCCCAGCGTCTCGGCGATGGTCTCCATGTCGCGTACCGGCACGCGCTCGCGCAACAGGTTCTGCAGCACCTTCTGCAATTCGCCGACCTTGATCAGCTTGTGATCGCCGGTGAACACCTCCTCGCACAGGCGTGGAGCTTTTTCTTTCAACTGCGTGACCAGGTTGCCGGTCTCTTCACGCGAGAGCAATTCCCAGGCGTGGTTCTTGACCACCTCGGTCAGATGCGTGGCCAGCACACTGACGGCATCGACCACGGTGTAGTTGAGAGCCTCGGCCCGCTGCTTCTGGCCCGGCTCGACCCACACCGCTTCCAGCCCGAAGGCCGGCTCGCGGGTGCGCACGCCCGCCAGCTTCTCGGTGGCCAGACCGCCGTCCATGGCCAGGTAATGGCCGGGATAGATCGATCCGTCGGCCACGGAATTGCCGCGAATCTTGATGTGATACTCGTTGGGCTGAAGCTGCATGTTGTCCCGGATGCGCACCGGCGGCATGACGAAACCCATCTCCGCGGCAAGCTGGCGACGGATCATGGTGATGCGGTCCAGCAGATCGCCGCCCTGCGAGGCATCGACCATGCGCACCAGGCCGTAGCCGATCTCCAACTCCAGCGTGTCGACGTGCAAGGCCTGCTCCACGGGCGCGGTCTCGGATTTCTTCTGGACCTTTTTCCGCTCACTCTCGGCATGGCGCTGCAGTTCGACGTCTTTGATGCGTCGCAGCATCCAACCCAGGCCGCCCACCGCCGAAGCCAGCACGAGCATGACGCCGGTCGGCAGCGGTGTCAGCGACAACGCCGCCAGGAAACCAGCCGCGATGAACAGAGCGGTGTGGCGGTGCGTCAACTGGCTGATCAACTCAGTGCCCAGGTCATTGCGGCTGGACGAGCGCGTGACGATCAGGCCCGCGGCCAGCGAGATGACGAAGGCGGGCAACTGCGAGACGATGCCATCACCGATGGTCAGCCTGGTGAACACGTCCAGCGACTCGGTCAGCGTCCAGCCTTTGACCAGAGCGCCGATGGTGAAGCCGCCGATGATGTTGACCAGCGTGATGATGATGCCGGCAATGGCATCGCCGCGCACGAACTTGGCGGCACCGTCCATCGCTCCGTAGAAGTCAGCTTCCTGCGAAATCTGCGAGCGGCGGCGACGGGCTTCCGCCTCGTCGATCAACCCGGCGTTGAGGTCGGCGTCGATGGCCATCTGCTTGCCGGGCATGCCGTCCAAGGTGAAACGGGCGGCCACTTCGCTGATGCGCGTGGCGCCTTTGGTGATGACCACGAACTGCACGATGATCAGAATCACGAACAGAATCACGCCCACGACGACCGATGACCCGGCCACGAAGCTGGCGAACGCTTCGATCACCTGCCCCGCCACTTGCGTTGCTTCCTGCGGCGTGGCGGCGTCGGCGGTCAGAATCATGCGCGTGGTGGCGATGTTGAGCACCAGCCGAAACAGCGTGGTGCCCAGCAATAACGACGGAAACACCGAAAACTCCAGCGGCGTCTCGACGTACAACGTCGTCAGCAGAATCACCGCCGCCAGGGCGATGTTCAGACTGAGCAACACGTCCATCATCACCGGCGGCAGCGGCACCACGATGATCGCCAGCAGCCCGATGAAGGCCAGCGGCACAATGATCGACCGGTAGCGGGCCACTTGCTGCACCCAGGCGGGGATGGTCAGGTTGTTCGGTGCTTTGGCCATGCTTGGTTAGAAGACAGACAAGGGGACAAGGGGGCAAGGGGACAAGGGGATGGTGGTGATGTTGACCTGGTTACTCATAATGCGTTACCTGTTTCTTTCCCTCTCCTTGTCACCGTGTCTCCTTGTCTTTTCCTAAACAGCGGCTGCCTCGCGTTCGGCCATGCGATAGACGTAAGCCAGAATCTCCGCCACGGCGGCGTAGTGTTGGGGTGGAATCTCCTGGCCGACGTCGACGTTCTTGTAGAGCGCCTGGGCCAGGGGTTTGCGTTCGATGATGGGAATGCCGTGGGCCACCGCGATCTGCCGGATGCGCAGGGCCAGGTAGTCCGCACCCTTGGCGATCACCTTGGGCGCAGCCATGGTGGCAGAGTCGTAGCGGATGGCAATCGAAAAGTGCGTGGGGTTGGTCACCACCACGTCAGCCTTGGGCACGTCATGAGCGATGCGCTGCAGGGCAAGCTGGCGGGCCACGCGCGAGCGGCGCTGCTTGATCAGCGGATCGCCCTCCATCTCCTTCATTTCCTGCTTGACCTCGTACTTGCTCATGCGCATGTCCTGGTTGTGTTGGAAACGCTGATAGGCGAAATCGAGCACCGCCAGCACGATCAGCAGGGCTGCCAGCTTCAGCGCCAGCAGATAGACCAGTTCAGCCGAGGCGGCGAAGGCCTGCCCGGTGGCCAGCTCGCCGATGTGCATGATGCGCGGCAGGTCGTCGAGGATCATCCACGTGGCCAGCGTGGCGATGACGGTCACCTTGGCCAGGCTCATCACCAGTCGCACCGCCGAGCGCAGGTTGAACAGGTTCTTGACCCCGCGCAGCGGCGACAGGCGATCGAACTTGGGAATCAACGGTTTGGGCGTCAGCAGCAAACCCACCTGCCCCATGGCTGCGATCACCCCCACCGCCATCAAAGCCAGCAGCATGGGCCCCAGGCTGACGAGGATGATGTTCACGCTGTAGGTCGCCAGTTGTGCGAAATCGTCCGCTGAGGCGGGATTGTCGGTGTGCACCGCGCCCAGCATGTTCTGCATCGACATCTTCATGCCGCCCAGCACGCGCAGGCCCAGCATGTGCAGCAGCACCACGCTGGCCAGCAGCAGCAGCGCTGCGGTCAGGTCAGTGGAGCGGGCCACGTTGCCGCTCTCGCGCTGCTCGCGCTTGCGTCTCGGTGTTGCGTCTTCTGTTTTCTCGAAATCGTTTTCAGCCATCGGTCATGTTTATCCGGTGAAAAATCGCAGCATGGTGGACATCACCTGCCGCACCGTCTCGCTGAACACGCCGGCCGCGATCGCCACGAAAGCGGTCATGAACGTCGCACCCAGCAGGATGCGCACGATGAAGCCCACGCTCAGCACGTTGATCTGCGGCACCGTGCGCATGATGAAGCCCAGTGAAAGCTGCACCAGGAACATCACGCACAACATCGGGGCTGCCACCCGCACCGCCATGTCGAAGATCACACCCAGCAGCCCCACCATCATCACGGTCAGCCCGCTGAAGTTGTCGAAGCCGCCCAGGGGGATCTTGTCGAAGCTGCCGATCAGGGCTGCGAACATCGCCCGGTGTCCGCCCATCAGGATGAAGATGGTCAGCGCCAGCATGAACAGGGTGCGAGCGACGATGCCGGCCTCTTCGTCCATCTCCGGATTGACGATGCCGGCAAAACCCAGGCCCATCTGCTGATCGATCACCTGCCCGCCGATCTGCAAGCCGATGATGGGCAGACTGGCAGCATAACCGATGGCAAAACCGATGAGCAGCTCCACCGCGATCATGCCCACCATCGACCACAGCGGCACGCCATGGTTGATCACCTCGCCCAGATGCGCGGTTGCGAAGTGATGGCCGTGCCCCGGCGACAGCAGCATGGGATAGACGCAGAAGGACAGACCCAACGCCAGGAAGACTTTGACCTGTCGTGGAATGGTTTCGCTGCCGATCATGGGCGCGATGACGAAGATGCCGGTCAGCCGAAACAGCACCAGCAGCCAGGCGGGGGCGTGAGCGAGGATGGGCGTCAGATCAATCGGCATCGTAATACAAACTGCGAATCAGGAAAAATAATTTTCAGCCACGGATGAACACGGATGTTCACGGATGGTTGTGTTTTGATTCATGGCTATCCGTGCTCATCCGTGTCTATCCGTGGCAAAATTCCTATATCTGTCCAAACATCCGGGTAGCGAACTCCATGATCTTCAAGAAAAGCCAGGGCGCGACGAAGATGGCCACAATTCCCATGCCCAGGATCTTGGGCACGAAGCTGAGCGTCTGCTCCTGAATCTGCGTCACTGCCTGGAAGATGCTGATCAGCAGACCGATGACCAGGGCCGCCCCGAGAATGGGCAGACTGAGCATCAGCATCAGCGTCAGCGTCTGGCGAACGATTTCAATGGACTGGTCGATGGTCATGGTCAACACCTCGTCCGCAGCCCCGCATGTACATGCGGGGCTCCGATTGCTACGTCGTCACCCCCGGCACCGCGAAACTCCTGAGCAGATTTCCCGCCACCAGCATCCAGCCGTCCACCAGCACGAACATCAGCAGCTTGAACGGCAGGCTGATGAACACCGGCGGCAACATCAGCATGCCCATCGAAATCAGCACGCTGGAAATCACCATGTCGATGATCAGGAACGGCAGAAACAGGCGGAACCCGATCAGGAAGGCCACCTTCAACTCGCTGAGCATGAAAGCGGGCACCAGCGTGATCATGTCCACGTCGCTGCGCTTCAGCTTGGACGGATCGCTGGTGTCGATGCCGCGATAGTTGAGGATCATGTACACGTCCTGCCAGTTGCCGGCATACTCAATCTGGGCGAACATGAAATCGCGCAGCGGCTGACGGGCGGCCGCCCACGCCTGCTCGTTGTTCTTGAACTCGCCGGCCTGCATGGGCACGATGAACTCGCGGTTGACCCGCTCAAACGTCGGGGCCATCACCAGCAGCGTCAGAAACAGCGACAGCCCCACGATCACCTGTGACGGCGGCAATGACTGCGTGCCGATCGCCTGCCGCAACAAGGCAAGCGTCACCACGATGCGGGTGAAGCTGGTGCACATCACCAGCAGAGCCGGCGCCAGCGTCAGCACCGTCAGCAGTGCGAGAATCGAAAGCGTGGCGCTGAGCTTCTGCCCCCCGCCCCCGGAAGTAGCTGGAGTCGAATCGGCGGGAGCATCGGCCCCGGCGATCGGCAGCGCGGAGCTGGCGTTCTGAAGTACGGTCACCGGATTGGACAGATCCAGCGGCGCGTTGGCGGCATCCTGGGCCAGCACCGTGCATGGCAGCAACAGCGACAGAGCAAGACTTAACAGCAAGGTGCGGCGGCGGATCATGACTGGTCCCCCTGCCGGTTGCTCATCAGGCGCACGCGCGAGAGCAGGCCATTGAGCGAATCGCGGGCGCGATCCACTGCAACTTCACCGTCGTCGCCGCCTTCCAGTTCGGTCTGCCTGTCTTCGTACTGGCCGTGGAAACCGTGCAGCATGCGGCTGAACCCGCGGCTGATGGAGTTGTCGCGCGAAGATGAAACCGCACCGATCAGCGAGGCGACCTCTTCGGGATCATCAACGTCCGCAAGCGTGCGCATGCCGCCGGGCGATTCGCTGACCACCAGGATGCGTGAGCCGACACGCAACAGCAGCACGTGCTGGCGCGGTGCGATCGAACTTCGGCTGAGCACTTCCACCACCGGCGTGGAACGCACGGCCAATCGTCCGCCGAAATAGCGTACAAAGAGCCAGCGCAGCAGCAGCACCAGTCCGAGCACAATGCCCAGGGCAGTGATCGTGCTCAGCAGCCAGGAATTGCCGGTGTTGAACACGCCGCTGTCGCTGTGATCGGACGGGCCACTCTGATCGGGCACGGTTGAGCCCAGCGGCTGCGATTCGATGGCGCTGTCAGGCACGGCCGACGGGGTTTCGGTGCCGGCGGTCTTGTCGGCGTCGGCCAGATGCTGGGCCAGATCGGACAGCGACTGCTGGCCGCGCAGGGGCGAGGCGATCACCAGGGTGATGACGGCAATCGAAAATAGAAGCGTTCTGCGCTTCAAAACGTCGGCCCTCCATGGCCTGCCCGGAAGTGGTCCCTTGTGAAGCAGTCGCCAGTTGCGACACTTCCGGGGGTCCGGGGGTCCGGGGTCTAACCGCAGCCTCCGGCCGCGGGCAATCATCTTCGCTCAGGTGGCGGAAGCGACTTCCTGTTCCTGAGCCACGGCTTCAACCTGCTCCTGGAGATCGTCCACAATCTCGCTGATACGGATGCAGAAGTTGTCGTTGAGCACCAGCACTTCGCCGCGGGCGACCAGCCGGCCGTTGGCGAACACGTCCACCGGGTCGCCGGCCAGCTTGTCCAGCTCCACCACGCTGCCGCTGGCCAGTTTCAGCACATCTTCGACCAGCATCTCCGTACGGCCCAGTTCGATTGAAACGTGCAGATCGACGTCGCCCAGCAACCCGATGTCAGCCGGACCTGCGTCCTGCTCCATCAGTTCGGCGGCGTCGGCTTCGTCGGTCGTCTCGACCGCTTGGCGCACCTCGTCCAGCGACTGGCGGGCTTCGTCCAGGGCCTTTTCCACGGTGTCGTCGGCAGCGGGTTTGGTTTTGTCGGTTTGTTCAGCCATGAGCGTGAGTCATCCGTCAGACCGGTATTCATCGCAACGGGTGATCAGAACCTCCTGCACGTAGGGTTTGCCATCGCTGTCGGAGCCGAGGCGTTGATCGAGGGCGGCCCGAATCTGGCGCTTGAGCGTGGACAGTTCGTGCTCCATCAGGTAAGCAGGCTCGGCCTTGCGGATGATGACCGCCACGTCGGCGGTGATGGCGGCCCGCTTGGCCTCGATGCTTTCCTCGATGCTTTCCTTGTACTTGTTGGCCACGACGATGTAGATCTCGGTGTCGTAGAGATACGCGCGGCCGCGGCGGGTGTTCTGGAACTTGTCGGCGATGACCAGCACCTCGGCCGGCTGCTCGGCGACGATGGCCGGATCATCCGCGGAGCTTTCGCCGCGCACCGGAGCGGGACCGCCCGCCATCAGGAACACCGCACTGATGGCCACGCCTTCGATCAGGAGCACCGCCGCCAGCATGATCATGGTCTTGAGCGGCAGGCCCTTCTTCTTGGGGGCCGACTCTTCTTCTTTGGCGGGTTTCTTGCGTGCCTCTTCAGCCATGACGATTCAACCTTCTTTCTCTCACCTCGCGAATCAGTTCATCTCGGGTTTCATGAAGTCCTGGATCAGTGCCTCGTCCTCAAAGACCTCGACGCGGCGATTGGGCTCCTGCTCGCCGAGGTTGTAGTCGCGCTTGTTCAGCGGTTCGTGATCAGCACAGGCGATCAGGCGGAACCGGTCGGCCGCGATACCGAACTCATCCTGGGTCAGATACTCCATGACCGCTTTGGCCCGGACGTAGCTGAGGTTCTCCAGGTCGCTGAACTTGTCACTGCCGCCGGCCAATTCCAACGCGGCGGCGTGGCCGCGAATCTCGATCACATTGTTCTTACCGCGCAACTGCTCGGCCACGGAGCGAAGCTGACGCTTGGCCTTTAACGTCAGATCGGCAGAACCCGGCTCGAAGATGATTCGTCCGCCCTGAACGAAGATCAAACCTTCTCGGACCCTGGTTACCTGCGGCTGGGGGCCCTCCATGCCCTCGATGTCAATCTGGGCGTGATTGGGCTGGACGTGGTCCTGGGAGCGGAGCGTTTCCTTGATCTTGATGAAACTCAGCTCCGGATCCTCCTTGGTGGGCATGTTGCCGCCGCCGCTGGACATGCCGAAGGCCTTCTGGACCTGCTCCACGATGGCCTTCCATTCGTCCTCTTTCTTGATCTCCGAGAGGCTGACCAGCAGGATGAAGAAGGTCAGCAGCAGCGACATCATGTCGCCGTAGGTCATGACCCATTCAGGTGCGCCGGCAGGTTGTTCCTTTTTTCGTGCCATGACGGGTGATGCCGATCAGGCGGCCTCCTCCTCGGCGGCCTTACGCATGGAAGGCGGCAGGAAGGTGCGCAGCTTCTGCTCCACGATGCGCGGGTTGTCGCCGCTCTGGATGGCCATGACGCCCTTGATGATGATGGTCTTGTAGAGCACTTCCTCACTGCTGCGCAGGGCCAATCGGTCGGACATGGGCAAGGCGAAGGCGTTGGCAATGATGGCGCCGTACATGGTGGTCAGCAGGGCGACGGCCATGCCGGGGCCGATCTTGGACGGATCGTCCATGTTCTGGAGCATGATGACCAGACCGACCAGTGTGCCGATCATGCCGTAGGCCGGGGCGTATTTGCCCATGCAGTCGAAGATGGCCTTGCCCACCGCGTGGCGATTTTCCAGGTTCTCCAGTTCGTTGAGCATGATCTGCTCGATCAGTTCCGGGTCCGTGCCGTCGACGGCCATCTGGATGCCGGTGACGATGAACGGATCATCGATGTCCTTCAGCGCATTCTCCAGCGAGAGGATGCCATCACGGCGGGCGATCTCAGCGAAGCTGACCATGTCTTCGATCAGCTTCTCGATGGACTGGCCCTGATAGAAGAACAGCCGCTTGGTCACCGCAAAAACGCGCTTGACGTTGCGGGCAGGGAAGGCGTAGAAGACGATGGTGCAGGTAGCACCGAAAACCAGGATCACGGACGGCCAGTTGAGAAAGTACTTCAAATCACCACCGCTGAGCAGCGACCAGGTGATCAGCACCCATGTTCCAAGGAATCCGAATAAAACACCGAGATCCATTAGCGCACCCTAACCGTCAAGGCAGGATTAACCTTGTCGTGTTTATCGGCCCCCGGATGCGGATAGATTGAAAGAAACACCGCCCTGCCGCTGAATCACGAAGGCGGCAGCAACTTGCGCAGTGAGCGGCCGTACTCGATCGCCAGCTCCACCACTTCCTGCAACGACTCGCGCACGATCACGTGGTCACCGTTGATCAACTGAATCGTCGTGTCGGGATTCTCCTCGACCGTGCGGATCAGCTCGGCGTTGACCACGAATTTTTTGCCGTTGAGTCGGGTGACGGTGATCATCGTAATGCTTGATTGCTTGAATGCCTGATTGAGTGAATGGCATTTCTATTTGCACATTCACAAAATCAGGCAATCATCCATTGTTTACCGAACGATGTTCAAAAGCTCCTGCACAAGCTGATCGGCGGTGGTGATGACGCGCGAGCTGGCGGTGAAGCCGGTGGTGGCACTGATGAGGCTGACGAACTCATCGCTCAGTTCGACATTGGACAGTTCCAGGCTGCGACCGATGGTGCGGCCGGCGCCGGCCGTGCCGGGGGCGACGATGGTGGCGGTGCCGCTGTTGGTGGTGGGACGGAAAAGGCTATCGCCCTCTTCCTCGAGGCCGTTGGCGTTGGTGAACATGGCCAGCGTCACCCGTCCGAGCGTGCGGATGAGGCTGTTGGAGAAGATGCCGTTGATGGTGCCGTCCTCGGCGATGGTGAAGTCCTCGAGGGTGCCGATGGGCGAGCCGTCCTGAAGACGGGCCGCAAGCTGACTCTGCGTATCATTGAGTGAAGTGACCGTGAAGCCGCCGGAGTCGAACAGGAGGTTGACTTCCAGGGGCGTGTTGGCGCCGGTGTCCTCGCGGTCGATGGTGAACGAACCGTCGGTGACGGTGACCAACTGGCCGTCGGTGTCGAAGTTGAGCGTGCCGGTGGCCATGGCTCGGGCCAGGTCGGTGTCGTCGGGCGACTGGGCATAGAAGCGCCAGGTGGTGCCGGTGCTGTCCTTGCTCTCCATGACCATGCTCAGATCGACGGACAATTCATTGCCGAGACTGTCGTAGCAGACGAACGTGGTTCGCACGCTTTCGCCGTCGGCATCCTGGGTTTTGGACCAACCGATGGGAGCGGTGGTGCCGTTGACCACCAGGTCGCCGTCGCCGATGGCCAGATCGTTGGCGGTGCCGCTGTTGCCTTCGACGGTGATGGCGCCAGCCACGACGCTGAGGCCGCCGGAGACGGAGGTGTCGATGCCGAGCACGTCTTCGAGGAAGTCCATCAGATCCTGCACGGTGGTGCCGAAGTCATCGGAGCCGGTGGTGTTGGCTGCCCCGACCTCGAAGGTGCGGTCGGGAAGTGTAGCGCCGCCCTTGGTGACGCCGCTGAGGGTGATGACATCGCCGGCACTGAACAGGGCGTTGCCGTCGGCGTCATAGACGCTGGTCAGGTTGTCGGTGGCCAGCATGGCGGTGGTGGCCAGGGCGTCGGAGTAGAGCGTTTCGGAGGTGTTGATGGAGCCCTGGCTGGCCACGTCGCCGCCGGAGTTGAGATTGCCGGAGAAGGTCACGTTCTGGGTCGCCTCGGCCAGTGTCATCACGCCCAGGGGAATGTTGATATCTGTCAGCACGCCTTCGGTGATCTCGAAATTATCGTCAGCCATGAAGCCCTGGACCTTGGCCCCGCCGGGAGTGACGAGATTGAAGTCGCGGTCGAGCGTGAAGTTGCCAGCCCGGGTGTAGCGGGTCGAGCCGTCAGCATCCACGATGAAGAAACCGTTGCCGTCGATGGCGATGTCGGTGCTGTAACCGGTCGGCTGGAGCGAGCCGGTGGAGAAATCGCGTCGGATGGTGGCCAGTCCTGCCCCGAGGCCGACCTGCGCGGGATTGGTGCCGCCGAGCGTATCGGAAGGAGCCGAGCCGTTGGCCAGGGTCTGGAGGATCTGGGTCTGGAAGCTGATGCTGCTGCGCTTGAAGGCCGTGGTGTTGACGTTGGCGATGTTGTTGCCGGCCACGGAAATCATCTGCGACGCGGTGCTCAGCCCGGTCAGCCCTGAGAACATGGCGGTGGTCAGTCCCATGATTCACTCCTTGCGTGATCCAAGCCCGTCATGGCGAAGCATGGACGGGATTTGCTCTACTCACTGAATCCCGCCGGCGGGATTCTGACAAATCAATCCGCGCATCGAGGCGTTCTCGATCGCGCCCAGTTGTCCAAGCGGCCGCAGCGGATCAAGCTTGCTCCGGCTCGGTGGCGCTGCGGCGTCGGCTTGTTCGGTCTGTTCAGTCTGTTGCGTCGTCTGCCATTCATTGAGCAATGATTCGAAATTGCGCTGCTCCAGGGGAAGCTGGGCGGCCCGCGTTCCGCCACTTCCGGGGGCGGCGGGCGTCGCCACCGGCCGCACGGCCGGCTCCAGCATTCGCAATAGGGCTGCGCTATCGGTCATCACGTTGCTCGACTTATCCCTGCGAAACCTGCGAAGCGTCGGTGATCAACTGCACGTTCTCCAGCGGCAGCGAGATCCCGCTGTCCAGTTCCAGTTGAGCGGCGCCATCCACCACGCGCACCGAGGTCACCAGCCCACTGATCTGCGTGCCGTTGACGCTCAGGCCCTGCACCAGCTTGCCGATCATCCCGCTGGCCTGGATCACACCGTTCTGCAGCACCAGGCTCTTGAGCGAATCCTCCAAGGCCGACTGGCTTTCGATCGTACGTAACGAGGAAAGCTGTTCCAGCAGCGCACTGGTGTCGTTGGGCGCCAGCGGATCCTGGTTGGACAGCTCCGTCAGCAGAACATTGATGAAGTCACTGCTGCTCATGTCAGCGAAGCCGTTGACGCCCTCGGTCTGGTAGTCGGATGCTGCGGAGTATCCGCTGATGGCTGAGGCGGTGCTCATGGATTACCTCGTGTTTCCTTCCCGGAGCATCTGCTGGAAATCAAATGACTGATCATCACGCTGCCGGCGACCACCATCGTTGTCGTCCTGGCGGCGATCGAATGAGCCGCGGCTTCGCCCGTCATCGGCCCGCGTCTGCTGCTGCTGGCTGTCGGTGCGCTGCTGATCCTGCTGCGTGCCGGTGTGATTGGACGACGCCGACTGGTTCGGCTGCATGGTCTGCACGCTGATGCGATCGACCTGTAAACCCTGACCTTCCAGGGTCTGGCGCAACTGGCCGAGGTTCTGGGTGAGCATGGCCTGGCCCTGCTCGGTCTCGGCATGGAAACGCACACTGACCTGCGTGCCGGTGATCTGCATCTGGATGCGCACGGTGCCCATATCCGGCGGCGTCAGGCGCAGGGTGACCGCCCCGCCGCGCTGGTTGACCGCATTGTTCAAGCCACGGGCCAGGCGCGCTGCGTTGAGTGAATCGTCCTGGACGGTTGACGGTTGATTCGATGCCGGCTGGCTTTCCGTGACGGCCGGCCCGGACATGGCGGAAGCCGGCGCTGCTGCGACATCGGTGACCGGCGTGGCCACGTTGACGGTCGTGGTCGTCTGCGTCGGCGCGGCGGGCTGCTCGCTGGGCTGGGTTGCGTGCGGCGCGGGCGCAGGGTGCTGCGGCTGCGGAGCAGGACGCGGCTGGGCGGGCAGTTGTGAGGCCGAATCATCCGTCGAACTGTCACTGGTGGCCACCTGAGTCCCGGTGCCCGTAGCCTGCAACGCCAGCGGTGATTCCGTTGCGTTGCCGGCTGCGGCCTGCGACGTCGTGTCAACCTGCTTCGATGCTGCAAGAGTCTGCTCGCTCGACTGCACGGGCGCAGCGGTCTGTGTCGCGGCGGCATTCTGAGTCCCATCAACCGCCTCAGCGGTGATCGCTACGGCAACCGTCGTGCCGGCCTGCGACGGATCAGCGATCTGAACCTGCTGTTGATTCACCGCTGCTGCGGCCAGTTCCTCGTCGGTGAGGTCGTCATCCTGCTCCACGTTCTGGTCCTGATCCTGCACGATCGGCTCGGCATCCGAAGCCACCTCGCTGTCCTGGCTCACATCAGCGCTCGAATCGGCCGCGGTGGTCTCGTCGGCGGTTTCGACTTCGTCCGGCTTGTCCGTCTTCTGCTCAGATCGCGGCTTGGAGCACGGGGCGGATTCGACCTCCGGAGCGTCAGCCTTCTTCAGATCAGTACTGCTGCGCTGGCGCTGAAGGGTCTGCACAAATGGCTCAGCCGTCGCGCGATCAGCCGCCAGGGCCTGATCGGCGCGGCCCGCCATCAGATCAACATCCGATTGACACTTGCAGGCAGCTACGATCATGTGCTGCCTCCTTTCGTCACCGTCGCGCCGTCGGCAGTGGACGGCAGATTGAACACGCCGCGCAGACGCAACGCATCGACCAGCACCGCCGCCTGCGCCACTTCCTCAGCCGACTTGAATTCGCCCAGTACCTTGGCGGCCTTGCGTTCCTGCATCGCGGCCAGGTAATCGACCACCTTTTCCTGCTCGCCGGCGGACAGCATGGTCTGCAGGATGGCCTTGGCCTGCTTGGGCTGCTGCGACTCGAGCATGGCCACCGCCTTCTGGAAGTCCTCGTCGCGCAACTGCTCGGTGCGCTGATTGATGAACTTTTCAAAATCAGCGCGGGCGGCCTCGAGCCTCTTGTTCTCCTGGGTCAGCACGTTCTGGGCTCGTTCGATCTGGCCCTGAATGTCCCGCCGGGCGCGATCCAGGCGATCGATGCGAAGCTGTGCCCGTTCGTCGTTTTCCTGCAACAAGGTCAGACGCTCTTCGGGCGTCAGCGGCCCCTGCTTGGCTGCTTCCAGGCGCTGGCTCTTTTCCAACTGCTGCTGCTTCTCGACCGCTTCGGCCTGCTGCTGCTCCAGCAGGGCCTGCTCCTGTTCAATGGTGGGCTTGAACATCTCAACCACGGTGTTGAGCCGTTCCTTGCTGAGCCGGCCGGAGCTGTACAGCCAACCCACAAAGCCCACCGCCGCAGCCAGGTGCAGGAACAACAGGATCAGAAAGGCACGCCACAATGCTTTCATCCAGCCACCCCCATTGCCAGCCGTGCGTAGCGCTGCGTGGTCAGATCATCCAGTTCCGCCGTCTCGCGCATCTCCTGCTGCCGCCGCCATGCTGCTTCGTGCTTGTCGTGCAGCAGTTCCAGGGCTTTGCGCTTGCGTGCGGCATCCAGCAGCAGCTTGCGCGATTCAGCGATGCGCTTTTCCAACTCGGCCAGATGGGCCACCACCTGCCGGGCCCGGTTGGCCACCGCGCCGCTGTAGCGGGCGAACTGGCCCACGGCGGAAAGATCGACCTTGCCCAACAGGCTGTCAGCCAGATCACGCTTGGAGTCGCGGATGGTCTGCTGCTGAAGACGCAACTGATCCTGGAGAATAGCCTGCGTGCGCAGCAGCTTGGCCAACGCCCGCTGAGCCTGGTCCTCCAGCGTGCGGCGATGATCCAACAGGGTCTGATAGCGGAAGATGAATTGCGCCACGACCTACGACCTCCTCACTTGGGCGCCCGCAGCTCCGGGGGCGGAAGCACGCCTGGCGGTCTTGGTCTTGTTCTGCTCAATCTGCTGAATCAGGGCGTACAACTGGGCCTCGGTGCGGCGGAAATCGGCGGCACCCTTGACTTCATTGCGCCCCTGCTGCAGCAACTGATCGATGGCCGGCTTGCAGGCGATGGCCAGATCGAAGTCGGGATTAGCGCCGGGAGCGTAAGCGCCGATGTTCAGCAGATCCTCCACCTGGCGGTAGGAGCTGAGCAGCTTGATCACCTGCTGGCGAGCGGCGCGGTGCTTGTGGTCGGTCACGTCGTCGGCACACCGGCTGATACTGCTGAGCACGTCGATGGCGGGATAGTGGCCCTGCTCGGACAGGCGACGCGACAGTTGAATGTGGCCGTCGAGCACACCCCGGCAGGCGTCGGCGATCGGCTCGGCGAAGTCGTCACCCTCGACCAGCACGTTGAACAACCCCGTGATGGACCCGTCATTGCTGCGACCGGCCCGTTCCAGCAGCGAAGGCAGCATGGCAAACACGCTGGGCGGATAGCCCTTGGTGGCCGGCGGTTCACCGGCCGCCAGGCCCACTTGGCGCTGGGCGTGACAGAAACGGGTGATCGAATCGACCAACAGCAGCACATCCATGCCCGCGTCACGGAAATACTCCGCCACGGTCATCGCCACCAGGGCGGCGCGGATGCGCAGCAGGGCCGGCTCATCACTGGTCGCCACCACCACCACGCTGCGGGCCAGGCCTTCAGCGCCCAGCACGTTATCGATGAAGTCGCGTACCTCTTTGCCGCGCTCGCCGACCAGAGCCAGCACCGAAACGTCGGCCGCGGTGTGCCGGGCCATCATGCCCAGCAGCGTGGACTTGCCCAAACCGGGCGATGAGAAGATGCCCACGCGCTGGCCGCGTCCTAGACTGGCCAACGCATCGACCGCCCGCACGCCGGTGGCCAGCGGTTCATTGATGAGTTTGCGGTCCATGGGCTCGATCGGTTTGGCGTAGATCGAGCGCGGCATGGTGTCCTGGATCGGGCCCAGGCCGTCGATCGGCTCACCGTTGCCGTTGAGCACGCGGCCGAGCAGCGTTTCACCCACGCGCACCGTCTGGGCACTGTGACCACTGATCACGCGATCGCCACGACGCACGCCCTGGGTTGCGCCCAGCGGCATGACGATGGTCAAGTCATTTTCGAACGCCACCACTTCGCCGATGATCGGCTGCGCACCGCCGCGGCCGGTTTCGATGCGTACAGCCGAGCCGACGGGGACGGGCATATCCGCCACCACCAGCGCAAGACCGCGCACTTCCACGACCGAGCCGCGCAATTCCAGCGGGGCGCAGTGGTCGAGCAACCCAATCTGCTCACTCAAAATGGACATCGAGGTACTTCCTGCGAATACGATGCCAGAAGACAGCAACGGCTGAGGCTTAAAGCCATCGTGTCCGGCACGTTACGTGTCTGCTTCGTTATCGGTCTGAACGTCATCGTCCGCGGCCGGCTCTTCAGACTGCACGTTGACATGTTCCTCGCGCGGCAGGATCAGGTCGATGACGCGCTCGATCTGCTTTTCGACGGTGGCGTCGATCAGGCCCTGGCCGTAGGTCACCACGCAGCCGCCGCGGGCGATGTCGCCGTCGTCGGTGAGTTGCACGTGCTGGAACTGGTTGAACTCGCTCATCAACTGCGGCATGGCTTGGGCGAGTACCGTTCGATCGGCTGGATTGATGCGCACGCTCACGTCCATCGGCCGCGTCACCAGCGACAGCGCCGCAGCCAACTGGTCCACCACCACGGTGGGGTCGATCTCGATCACGCGATGCACCAGCCGCTCGGCCATCTTCAAAGCAAACTCCAGCACCGCCTGCCGTGCTTCGCGGTCCATCTGGCGACGGGAAGCATCCAGTTGATCAGCCACGTCGGACCAGGCAGCCTGCAACTGGGCCAGTTGCTCGGTGGTCTGCTGCAAAGCCTCGGCGTGACCTTGGCGGCGGCCCTGCTCGAGACCCTGTTGCATCCCCTGTTCGTAGCCGCGCTGAAGGCCGATGCCCTCGGCCTCGGCGATGATCTGCTGGGCCTGGCGCTCGGCCTCGTTGATGATCTGGGCGGCCTTGGCTTCGGCATTGAGGCGAATCCGCGCCGCCTGGCGTCCAATGTCGCCCAGGTCGAGCACCACGGCATCCTTGGCGTAGCCGGCGGCCTGGTTGGATTTGAGTATGGGCATGAGAATCTCGAAGTAGTTGTTGGTTGTTGGTCTTTGGTTGTTGGTTGTCGGTTTGTTGTTGTCGGCCCGTTGCTGGAAAACCAACAACTAACAACTAAAAACCAATAACCTCCTACACCACCATCTCGTTGGCGCCGCCGCGGCCCTGGATCATGATTTCGCCGGCGTCCTCCAGGCGTCGCACCACGTCCACAATGCGCTGTTGGGCGGCCTCCACGTCGCTCACCCGCACCGGGCCCATGTACTGCATGTCCTCCTTGATCATGGTGGCGGCACGCTCGGACATGTTGCTGAAGATCTTCTGCTTCAGTTCCTCGCTGGCGGTCTTGAGGGCCAGGGCCAGTTCGTCGTTGTCGATTTCCTTGAGCACGGCCTGGATGCCCTTGTCGTTGACCAGCAGGATGTCTTCGAACACGAACATCAGCCGGCGGATTTCCTCGACCAGGTCGGGGTCTTCGGCTTCCAGGCCTTCCATGATGCTCTTTTCCGTCGTGCGATCGACGAGGTTGAGCATCTCGGCCACCGTGTCGACGCCGCCGATGCGCTCGAAGCTCTGGGTGAGCATGTTGGCCAGGCGAGCTTCAAGGCCGCTCTCGACTTCCTGGATCACTTCGGGGTTGGTCTGCTCCATGTTGGCGACGCGCTTGACCACTTCGATCTGCTTGGGCGTCGGCAGGCCGGCCAGGATTTCACTGGCTTTGAAATAAGGCAGATGGCTGACGATCAACGCGATGGTCTGCGGATGCTCGTCCTGGATGAAGGTGAGCAAGTTCGACGACTCAGCCTTCTGCAGGAAGCTGAAGGGCGTGCGGCGGACGTGGGTGGAAATGTTGGCCAGAACCTTTTCCGCTTCCTTGGGGTCGAGGCATTTCTGAAGCAGGCCGCGAGCGAAATCCAACCCGCCGTCACGGGCCCAGGACTGAGCCACAGCCAACTCGTAAAACTCGCGCAGCACCTTGTCACGGATCGCCTGGGGCACGTCTTCCAGACTGGCCAGCTCGCGTGTCACTTCCTCCACGCCCTTGGCCCCCAGGCCTTTGAGCAGCATGGCGGACGCTTCCTGGTCCAGCGCCAGCAGCAGGATCGCGGCCTTGCGCGTTCCGCTCATCTCGCTGTACTTTTCCGTGCTGACCTCGGGTGCTCGGGCCATGGTGATGCGCGTTCCTTATGTCACTCGACCTTGCGGACCCACTTGTGCATGATGGCCCCCGCTTCCTGCGGGTTGGCCTTGATCAACGTGCTGATCTGCTCGGCGATCTTGCGGCTCTCCAGTTCGTTCTCGTCCAACTCCACGCCGGCCATCATGGCTTCGGATTCATCGACTTCACCAACCACGTCATCCTCGACCGGCAGACGCGGCGGCAGGCCGGCCAACTCTTCCACGCTCGGCAGCGCTTCGGGACGCGTGGCGCGGCGGACCATGTAGAACATCAATCCCAAGGCGCCCAGCACCAGCACGCCCACCATGGCGGACTGGCCCCAGGTGCTGCTCATCAGGTTGCCGATGCTGGCGGTGACCGACTGCTCATCACCGGCCGCAAGCTGGAACGAGCCGACATCTTCGTACACGCCGGTGACCACCACGCCGGGGCCCTCTGCTTCGATGATCGGCTGCACGCGGCGCTCGATCTCGGCCAGCTTCTCGGCCTGCAGCGGCTGAAGGTCTGCGTCCTTGGGTTCGTCCTTGTTGTCCGGATTGCGAGCCTTGTACAGGGCGACAAAGAAGCTGCGCGGCACGCCGATGGAGACGCTGATCTTTTTGATCTGGTGACCGGCGAAGACGGTGGCGGTCTGCTTGACGACCTTGCTGGGAGCGAACTCGGTGCGTGTGCGCTCGGTGGATTCGCTGCTGCCGGTGCCCGACCCGCTGTCGATGGAGACGCCGGCATTGGAGCGCACACCGGGCTCGCCGCTGTCTGTGGTCTGGGTGCGGCTGGTGCTTTCGTTCTCTTCACTTTCGAGCGGCTGGCTCTTTTCGTACTCGGTTTCTTCCTGCTGCTGTTTGTGAATCGGGTCGAGTTGCACCGCCACCTCGACGCGCAGGCCGCCGATGCCCAGCAGGTTGACGATCTTCTGCTTGCAGACGTTCTCGTGCTGGCGAACCAGCTCAACAGTCTCGGTGGGAATGATCTGATCAGGGTCGTCAACGTGATGGGCGACGTTGTTGTCGCCGTCGATGACGGTCACATCAGTTGGACTCATCTCGGCATCGCCGCCAGCCACAAACGCCGCGATCGCTTCGACCATGGGCTGATCGAGCCGGCGACCGGAATCGAGCCAGACGGTGACGGAAGCCGTGCGATTGAGATTGGGATCGCCGAAGCCGCGGCGGGGACGCGGCGAGACGTTGACTCGCGCATCACGCACGCCGCGCATGGCCTTGATCACGCCACGGGCATACTCCTGCATGGCGACGCGCGATCGTTCTTCCGCCTGCTCGTTGGTATCCCACGGCGACTGCTTGCCGAGCACCTGCTCCCACACCTGCGAGGGATCCTCGGTCATCAGGCCGCCTTCCATCAGCACGGCGTTGGCGGTCATGACATCGCTGGACTTGACGCGCACCTGGCCGTTGACGATCTCCGCCTCGATGCCGCGGGCCTGCAGAGCGGCCACCACCTCGTTGGTGCGGCTGCCGGCGAAGGCCAGCGTCGTGTACTGCGACTTGCCCGCCCACACCAGCGTCAGCAACAGCACGGCCAGCATCACCACCAGACTCAGGGCGATGATCACCTTCTTCTCGGCGCTCAACCCGCCGAGTCCCGCGTGCACCTGCGCCCATTGGCGCTTGAGAAACTCCATTCATCGGCCTCCATGCCGGGGAGGTTGTTGGTCTTTGGTTGTTGGTTGTTGGCTCAGCAATTCATTTGCCTTCACCAGCAACCAAAGACCAACAACCAACAACTACACACGTATCTGTTTCACTTCCTCATACGCGTCCATCACCTTGTTGCGCACCTGCAGCAGCATCTGGAAAGCAACGTCGGCCTTCTGCTTGGCCATCAGCACCGCGTCCAGGTCGTCGCGCTTGCCCGAAACCAGATCCTCAATCGCTGCGTCCGCATCCTGCTGTAGTTGATTGACCTGCTCGATGTTCTTGAGCAACACGTCCTTGAAGCTCGGTCCGCCCTGTATGCCGGCTGCCTGTCCGGTCGCTTTTGGTGCAGCGAGCGGCGACGTTGCTCCAACAGACCCAATCAGTCCAAGGGGATCAGCCATCGTGGGCACTCTCCAAAAAACTTACGCCAACAGGCGCAGGGACGTCAGCATCATGCTCTTGGTCGCCTCAGCCGCGGTGACGTTGGCCTCGTAGGCCCGCGCGGCGATCATGGCGTTCATCTGTTCGGTCACCGGATCGACATTGGGGTAGTACACATACCCGTCGGCATCGGCCAACTCGCTGTCGGGGTCATACTCGCGGCGGAACGGCGAATCGTCCAGCTTGATCTCCTGCAAGTGCACCCCCGGAAGGCGGCCATCGGACGTCGCTCCCTGGGCGAACACCGGAATCTGGCGGCGATACGGGGCATACTCACCGGCCGCGTTGAACTGCGTGTTCTGGTTGGCCATGTTGTTGGCAATCACCGTCAGCCACTGCCGGTGGGCCACCAGAGCCGAGGTCGAGATGTCGAGGCTGCCGAACATGGGTCAATCCTTACATGGCAGATGGCAAATGGCAGATGGCAGATGGCCAAGACAAAGACGCGCATGCGTCATGGTTCGATCCATTTGCCATTTGCCATCTTCCATTTGCCATTGACTTACACTCGTTCACGGATGGCGATTTTGAGCATCTCGAACTGGTTCTTGAGCAACTCGATGCCGGTGCGGTGAGCCATGGTGTTCTCAGCCAGATCCTGCATGATCCGTTCCAGATCGCGGTTGTTGCGGTCGTGGAAGAGGATGTTCTCGTTGCGGGTCTCGGGCCGCAGCGCGTCGGCGTCGATTTTCAACGGGTCGCGCTGCGGCGAATCGCCCCGCCGCCGCTGCTCGATCGCTCGTCGGAGCGCGGCTTGAAACTTCCGGGGGTCGAGGTCGGTCGGCTGGTAGTTGGGCGTGTTGAGGTTGGCGATGCTCTCGGTCAGCAGCTTGTGCCGGGCGTCGGTGAATGCCAACAGCTTCTCCAGCACAGGCATGGAGCCGGAGTTGAACAGGCCGTCGATCATCGCGCACCTCGACCGTCATCACCTGGAACTGCCAGCAATTGACGTTCCGTGGTCGTGCGAGGCCGCTCCGCTATAGTGGAGCGTGCCCGCTCCAGTGAACTGGAGCGGCCTCGGCAGAATATGCGCGTCGGCAGCGCAATTGTTGCGCGGGTTGTCTCAGATCGTCTGGGCAATGAGGTTCTGCTCCTTCCATTTCTTGAGCTTCAGACCCAGCGTGCGCACCGCGATGCCCAGGGCATCAGCGGTCTTCTGTCGGTTGCCGCCGAAGTGGCCCAGCGTGCGGATGATCTGCTCACGCTCCAACTCCTCCAACGGACGCACCCCCGCCCCCGGAAGGTCATTCGGGTCAAAACTCAACTTCCGGGGGGCCGGGGTCAGCAGCCAGGGCTGCAACAGGCCGGCCGTGATCACCTGCCCGCGACTGAGCACGCTGGCCCGCTCGCAGATGTTCTGCAACTCGCGCACGTTGCCGGGCCAGGAGTACTGCTTCATCAGTTCCAATGCCTCGGCGTCACAGCGCTTCGGCTCGCGGCCCTCACGCATGGCGACCATGGCCAGGAAGTGATTGGCCAGCAGCGGCACATCTTCCAGACGTTCACGCAGCGGCGGCAGCGACAGCGGCAGCACGTTCAGGCGATAGAAAAGATCCTGTCGAAACTCGCCGTCCGCCACCTGTTTGGCCAGGTCGCGATTGGTGGTGGCGATCACCCGCACATCCACGTGCATGGACAGCGATGAGCCGACGCGCTCGAACTGGCCTTCCTGCAGCACACGCAGCAGCTTGGCCTGCAACTCCGGTGAAATCTCGCTGATCTCATCCAGCAGCAGCGTGCCGCCGTCAGCCAGCTCGAAGCGGCCTTTGCGAAGCTGATCGGCGCCGGTGAAGGCGCCTTTCTCGTGGCCGAACAATTCACTTTCCAGCAGACTGCTGGACAGCGCCGCACAGTTGAGACAGAGCATGATGCGATCGCGGCGCGGCGAGTGAGCGTGAATGGTGCGGGCCACCACTTCCTTGCCCGTGCCCGATTCGCCGCAGATCAGCACCGTGCCGTGCGACTGGGCCACCTGGTGAATCTGCTGGGCGAGGCGGCGCATGGGCGGCGAGTTGCCGATCAGGGCCAGGGGCGCTTCGTAGTTGCGGCTACTGCTGCGCAGGGCTTCGTTTTCCTGCAGCAGCCGGCGATGCTCGACCGCCCGGCGAATGGTCAAAACCAGTTGATCGCCCTCGAACGGTTTGGTCACGAAGTCAAACGCGCCCTGCTTCATGGCCCGCACGGCATCCTCGATCGAACCGAACGCGGTCATCAGCACTACCGGCAACTGCTCGTCAGCCCGGCGCAGGCGCGTCAGCAGTTCCAGGCCGTCCATCTCAGGCATCTTCAGGTCGGTGATGACCGCGGCCGGTCGATGGCGGGCCACCTGCTCCAGGGCGCTTTTGCCCTCGGCCGCGACGACCACGGTGTAGCCTGCCCGTTGCAGCGTCTGCGCCACGCTGTCGCGCATCATCTGTTTGTCGTCGACAACCAGGATCTTGGTGCTCATGCAATGGCTCCGGCGGGTTCAAAAACACAGCATTCGGCAGGGAAAGTCAGCGTGAACACCGCGCCGCGCTGGTTGCGCACGCTGATGCTGCCCCCGTGGGCGTCGAGGATGCGATGGACGATGGCAAGACCAAGTCCGGTGCCCGTGTTGCGGGTGGTGAAGAACGGATTGAACAGGCGATCGGCATGCTCGGGGGCGATGCCCGGGCCGGTGTCGGCGACCGTGATGATCACCTGTCGTTCACGGCGAAGCGCCTTGATGGTCAGCTTGCGCCGCGATTCCGTCTCGCTCATGGCGTCAACCGCGTTGCGGATCAGGTTGAGCAAAGCCTGCTGCACCAGGTCGCCGTCCACTTCGAGCATCAGGTCATCATCCGCCTGCACGACCACAGCGACCTGCGCCTGCTCGATGGCCGGGCGATGGGCGATGATGGCACGTTCGATCAGATCGGCAACTGCCACGGGACGCCGCCGCGGCGACATCTCGCGGGCAAAGTGCAGCACGTCGGTGACGATTGCGTTGAGGCTGCGCACAGCGTCGGCGATCTTGCCGGCATTGTCCGCAGCCGCCCTGGTGTTGGGTGAGGCCAGAGTCAGGTCGTCACTGATCAGCCGGGTGTAGAGATGGATTGCCGCCAGGGGATTGCGGATCTCATGGGCGATCCCGGCCGCCATCTCACCCAGGGCTGCCAGGCGGCGCGAGCGTTCGAGCTGGGCATTGGCGCCGGCCAACTGCTCACGCAGGCGGGCCACCTCGTCGTGCAGGGCATCGTGCGAGTGGCGCAGTTTCTCGGTGACCTGGTTGTAGGCCGCGATGATCTGGGCCAGGTCGTCGAGCTTGCGGTCCGGGTTGTGGAGTGTGTCGTTACTCATCCGTTACGGTCGGTGAAGCGAGGAACCAGGGGGACAGCCGCCTTGTAAGCGTTCAGGGCTCGCGGGGCGGCGGCGGTGCGGTTCAGTTGTTGGGCGGTCTTCTTGTGGGCAGCCTCAAGCTGCACGCGATCCTGTTCATCCTGGGAGATGATCTGCGAGAGCAGTTGCCCGACCTCGGCCACCAGGCTGCGCACCTGCTGCGTCTGGGCCCCGTCGAGTTGATCGCTGATCTGCCGCCAGCGCTCCTGCACCAAAGCGACGCGCTTGCCCAGGCGGGCCAGATCGTCGATCAGCTTCTGCCGCTGCGACAGCAACGTCAGCAGTTGCTCGGGCTGACCGTCCTGGATCAACTGCGTCTGGCGCTTGCCCATCTCCAGCAACTGCACGTAGCCATCGCGCTGCTGCTGGAGCAGCGGCAGCATCTGCTGCGGGGACAATGCCTCGTCCTGGGTTGTCGGCGGCGGGTGGGTGGTCATCCATGACCCTTCCAAAAACGCGATTCAATGCGTCGCATCAACCGGGTCGGCTGACGCCAATGGCGCAGCGGCATCCTGCCAAATAAGCGCCTATGGCGGTTATCGGTCAGAAATGGCAGGAAAGTTTATTTGGCGTCCCAAGCCGGCGAACATGATTCGCGGATGGTGCGGCCGGACTGGTCGCTCACTGGTCAAGCGGGCTGGGTTGTTGGTCTTCTGTTTCGCGCGGCGGCTCGATGAAGGTGCGCTCGCCCGGGTAGCGGCGAACCAGGTGGGCCAGCAGACCTTCGACCTCGGGATAGAAGAACTGCACGTTGTGGATGACCAGCTTTTCCTTGCCCACCTGCTGCTCGAGACGGACCAGGTAGTCGGCCACCTGCTCATCGCTGAGCCGATCACCCACGTGCCCGTCGGACAGCAGGAAGATCCGGCCCACGTGGTAGCTCAATGCCAGATCCATCGCGGAGCGCGGATCAGAGCGGCCGTAAGGAATGATGTTGCCGCTGTCCCAGCCGATCCATTGACGCACCTGGCGGCGCAGCGTGCGATCGGTGCCATCCTTGAGCCCGGCCGGCGGAGCTTCCAGCGCTTCGCCGCCACGGAAAAAGATGACGGTGTAGTGAAGTTCCGGATCGATCTGCTGCAGGTGCTCATCCAGCCAATTCAACAACTCGGGCAGCGTATCGACCAGTGAGCCGGAGGCGTCGATCAGGTAAGCGACGTTCTGCTGATCCAGTTGCAGCGCGGGTGTGGCGGCTGACGCAGCTTGCGGCTCCTGCGGCTGTGATGATGCGGCCGGCTGCGGCGATTCGGTCTGATCGGCAACCGACTGCTCCGCGGGCGTTGATGGCTGAGGCGGCGCTGTCGCCGTTGCGGTGGCGGAAGGCGAGACGGCCGGGTTGGACGGTTGTTCGGCCTGCGGCACAGCAGCCGGTACAGAAGGTACCGATGAATTGTCGCGGACGCGCTGGCGCAGGACGGAATCGCCCATCAGTTGCGGGCCGTCTTCGAGCACGGAGGTCAGCATCGCTGCGCCGGGATGCATGGCAGCAGGGGCCATGGCTTGCGAAACGGTGGCCGTGGGCGGTTTGGGTGCTTCGGCTACAGGCGATGGTGATGGTTTGACCTCAGGCTTTTGCGCCACGGGTGCTGCGGGCTTGGCCGGGGATGAGGCTTGGGATGTGGTTGGGGGTGCGGTCGAGAAGGGGGAGTTGGGCACAGCCGCCAGCGGTTCAGGGTTGGTTTGCTGGGCGGCCCGGGTGGACAATGGCGAAGACCGGCCGGCGATCAGCCAATAGCCTGCGCCGCCCCCCACCAGCGCCAGCAACACGATCGCCACCGACAGCGGCCACAGCAGCCGGTATTTGGCTGATTGGGCCACGTAGCGCGGCAACTTCGGCTGATCGTCCTGCCATGCGGGGTGATCCTGATCGCTCGCCGCACCCACAATGCGACCGGCTTCGACTTGATTTTCGTCGTCGTAGCTCTGGAGCGGACTGTCCATGACCGTGTCGAGAATGTTGGCCGGCACTTCCTGTAGCTCCGGCAACTGCGGCGACGCGGATTGCGGCTCCGATACGGGCTCCGACTCCTGCTCTTGCTCCGGCTCCGGCTCCAACTCCGGCTCCGATAGCGATTCGACCTCAGCCTGCTCCTGCACCGCTTCAACCGGTGGAAGCTCCTCAACTACATCAGCTTCAGCGAACGATTCAGCCTTCAACTCAACTTCCGCAGGCGGCTCCGCTTCCTCGGGCGATTCAATGTCCGCAAGCGCCTCAGCTTCAGAAGCAGCCTCAATTTCCGCCGGCGCATCTTCCTCCCGTGACACTTCCTGATGCGCTTCCGGGGGCGGGGGTATTTCCGGGGGTGGGGGCAGTTCGGTCGCGATCTGATCGAAGATGGAGGACTCCGATGCCGCGTCGGACAACTGCGATATGGCCGCTTCGCTCTCAGCATCCTCCGGCTGCTCGGGCCGATCCTCATGCGCGATCGGCTCCACGTGCATCACATCCGCTGCTGACTCATCCTCCTGCGACACTTCCTGCAGATCGGAAATCTCGACCTCGGGCGGCATGACCGGCGACAGCAGCACGTGGTCCATGCTCTCGGCATCGACCATCTTGGTGTCGTCCAGCGCCTTGGGCCCCAGACTCAACGGCCCTACCAACAACACGAAGCTTCCGATCTGAATTTGATCGCTCTCCTCCAGCTCGACCATGCCGCTGACCAGTTCACCATTGACGAAGGTGCCGTTGGTCGAGCCCAGGTCACGCAGGATCCAGGCCCCGTTTTCGAACGCAATCTGGGCATGGCGGCGGGAGACCTGCGTGTCCATCAGGCGCAGGTCACCGGTCTGGCGACCGATGAGCACGGGAAAATCCCCGTTCAGGCGGAAGACCCGCCCCTTGCCCGGCCCTTGAAGGACGATCAAACTTAGCACGCATGCCGCCTTTCGCAGAACCCCATGAGATTCAGTCCGCTCCCCCGGGCCGAGAGATTCACTTAGTATTATCAACGATATGAGCACAAAATCCAATCTCGGGCTGTAATCCGATAAGAACCGCCCTGCCCGTCAAATGGTCCCTGATTGGCCATATGCAGACCAATGACTACAATGCCCGGCTTCCTGGGCGTGTCCCCGTCGTCTAGCCAGGTCTAGGACACCAGGTTTTCATCCTGGTAACACGGGTTCGAATCCCGTCGGGGATATTTTGATCCAAGGGCGGCTGCCCCTCCAGCCGCCCGCACTTGCCGCCCTCCCCGCACCGCAGGTGCTCCCCACATGGCAGGAACGCGATGCGCCT
>CAYYGM010000054.1:0-27338 GCA_964471555.1 uncultured Phycisphaeraceae bacterium | reverse complement strand
TTGTTCAAATTTCAAACATGGCAATCAAAAATCCTCAATCCAGAATCAAAAATCCCTCCACCGCTCTCCGTTTGCCCTCGGCCCTCAGCCGGATTAGCCTATGGGGTTCGTAAAGCTAACTTTAAGGAACTTTTCATGGCTGACGGTAGCGCGATGATGGACGTGGAGATCAAGGACGAGGCGACCAGCCGCCGGTATTTTCAGCAGGGTTTGGCTGCGGAACTGGCCCACGATCGGCTGGGTGCGATCGAGGCATACGAGGCGGCTTATGCAGCCGACCCGGACAGCGCGGAGGTCTGCTTCCGCCTGGCCTACTGCCTGGACCTGGTGGGCGAAGAGGACGAAGCGATCCACCTCTACGAGCAGTGCTCGAAGCTGGAGCGTCCGCCGCTGAACGCGTTGGTCAACCTGGCCATCCTTTACGAGGATCGCGGCAAGTTCGCCCAGGCGGAGCGTTGCCTGCGCCAGGTGCTGGCCACCGATCCCAACTACGTGCGGGCCCGGCTGTACATCAAGGACGTGCTGGCCTCCAAGGCCATGGTCATCGACGACGAGCGCGAGAAGCGCACCGAGAAGCAGAACGCCCTGCTGGACACGCCGGTGACCGACTTCGAGCTTTCCGTGCGCACCCGCAATGCCCTGCGCAAGATGGACATCCGCACGCTGGGCGATCTGCTGAAGGTCACCGAGGCGGAGCTGCGCAGCTTCCGCAACTTCGGCGACGCCTCGCTGGACGAGATCAAGGCCATGCTCGCCCAGCGCGGATTGCGCCTCGGTCAGTCGGCCGAGCAGCAGCAGCAGGCCGCCAAGCAGCAGGTGTATGCCCAGTTGGCTGAGCAGGGCGGCGACAGCGAAGTGATCAATCGCTCGGTCAACGAGCTTCAGCTTTCCATCCGTGCCCGCAAAGCCCTGGCCCTGCTGAACGTGCTGACCATCGGCGACCTGTGCACCAAGACGGAGGCTGAGTTGATGGGCGTCAAGAACTTCGGCATGACCAGTCTGCTGGAGATCAAGGAAAAGCTGACCGAGATGGGGCTTGGTCTGCGGGCGCTCGAAGACTGAAGCGGTGTCGGGCGAAAGTGAAAAGTAACGGCCGCAACAGCGGCGCAGCCGCTCCAAAGTGGAAAGTGAAAATATGAAGCTCGCACGCCGTAACAGATTTTTTCACCTTTCACTCTTCACTTTTCAATTTGCAATCATCTTCACATGCAGCGCCGTCGCGCAGACAGCGCCCAGCATGTTGATTCAGCCTTGGCCGGACAAGCCCATCCTGGCACAGACGTTCGATCTGCCGGTGTACATCACCGACGGCCACGTCAAGGGCGATGACAGCGATATCCAGACTTTCTTCTGGGATTCCTACGGCCGGGTCAAGTTCGATCGCCAGGACCAGGATCCCACCTTCAGCGTGGGGTATCGCTTTTACAGTTTGAGCGTTGACGCCGATCGCCCGGACCTGGACAGCTCTTACAACGATCTGGCCCTGGTCGGTGCGTGGAACGGCGAGAAGGTGGACGGCTGGCGGCCGGGCGTGATCGTGGGGGCGGGCTCATCCAATGACGACCACTGGCGCGAGGGCGATGCGATCTACGGCGTGGCGGCGTTCAACCTCTCGCGCCAACTCAGCGAGCACGAGGCCCTGCACGTGGGCGTCAGCTTCGACGGCAATCGCACGGTGTGGCCCGACATTCCGCTGCCGTATGTTTCCTATGTCAACGCGGCGGATCCCAATTTCATCTACGTGCTGGGTGTGCCCCAAAGCAGTTTGATCTGGCGGCCGAACGACACGCTGGAGCTGCAACTGGACTATCTGTTCCCCTCGCAGTTCTCCGGCAGCGTCAGCGCCGCGCTCTGTGACAACTGGGCGGTCTTCGCCAGCTATGAGCGGCAGATTCACGCTTTCCACGAGCACGATGCGACCCGCGACGGCCAGCGCTTGTTCTACAGCCTGGAAATGGTGATGGCGGGCCTGGAGTGGAAAGAAACGTGGCTGGGCGATGTGCGTTTCGGCGCGGGGTATGCGTTCAATCAACAGTTCGACCGCGGTTGGGACATGCGCGAGACGCGCGGCGCCGCCGACGCCAGCGATCAACTGTTGCTCTTCCTGATGGTGCGCGGCACGTTCTGAAAAGGTGTCCCCGCCTGGTTTAGCGTGCGAGCTTGCTCGCGCAGCGCTGAGCAAGCTCGGCGGCTAAATGATGAAAAGAAAAAGGCGGGCGCACGCAGGAAGCTTCGTGGGGGGGTCCAGTCATCGACGAAGCCAACCCGGTTGCCCGCCAAGTTCGAAAAACAAAATACCTAGCGTTTTTATCGTGGTCGAATTGCCAAACAGCCAAACAAATTGAAATGGACGATTCGTGCAAGACCACTTAATTTACCATTTTCTTTATCGGCATGGGCCGCCGATTTCTACACGGTGATTTCCCTAATTTTGCTGTTTCGTTAGAACATTTCTTGTTTATTCGAACGTGTTCATCCCCGGAACAGGGTATAGCGATTCAAGTGATTTCATGGGTTGAATGGCCGCTGCGTGCATGTTGTGCACGCGTTCTCGCAGCGTGGCGGGCTTTAGGACTTTAATCTGATCAGCGTATCCGCAGATCCACCAGGCGATCTCGTTGAGGCCGTCAACTTCGAAGCTCATGTGGCAGCGACCGTCGGGCAACCTGCGCTGCTGTTGCGTCGGATGCCAGCGCACCTCCATGACGTTGGTGGCCACCCGGGGACTGAACTCCAGTTCCACGTGGTAGCAGCGGCCTTCGGGGATCAGTTGCCAGGCTTTGCCGATCCACGCCGCCGGGTCGAAGCGCTTGGGCGGGGTGAACAGGCGCTCGGTCGGCTCCAACTGCTCGATGCGCACCAGCTTGAACAGGCGCACCTCCTTGTGCTGATCGGTGCGGGCGAACACATACCAGGCCCGGCTGGAAAAGTGCAGCGCCAACGGCTTGACCAGCAGCGTCGCGGACTGCGCTTCCACCGGGCTTTTGTAGGTCATTTTGCACACCCGGCCCTCATCGATGCAGCGCTGAAACGTCTGGTGATGGCGGGCCTCAGCTTCGTCGGCGACCTGGGCGCTGAGGCGAATGCTCACCGGCTCCATCAGGTCGGCGCAGGCGGCGCGCATCGGCTCGGGCACCGTGCTCAGCAGTTTCACCACCGCCGACAAGGCGGCATCCGCCATAGGCCGGCCGCGCTGGGCCAGGGCCTGCTTGGTCAGCAGCATCAGTCCCAGCGTCTCGGTCACCGTCAGGTTCACCGGCGGCAGGAAGAAGCTGCGGGCGATGCGATAACCCCGGTTGGGTTCGTGGTAGTAGGGCACGCCGGCCATCTCCAGCACATTGAAATCACGAAACAGGGTCCGCCTGCTGACGCCCAGTTGACCGGCCAACTCCGTCGCCGACCATGCCCGCTCGCCCTGCAGCAGCGTGATCAAACGGATCAGACGATGGACTCGGCCGACTCCCACGGTATCGTCGTCCTGCTGATAAAGACTAAAGCATGCCAGTGCCATCAGTATGGCACGTCCGACGCAAAGTGCCTGTTTCCCGGGGCCTGGAAAGAGCGAAGGGCCTCCGGCCAGGCGAACCTAATCTTCCAACTTCTCCACGTTGCGGATCAGGTGCATGAACTGTTCGGTGAAGACGAAGTTTTCCTCGGGGAACTTCAAGCCGGAGCGGTTGCTGTCGATGTGGCTGAACATCAACTCGATGTCCGCCAGCTTGCGTGCTTGGCCCGTGGCCGGGTCGATCAGCTCGGTGACGCCCTGGGTTGAAGCGCCGCTGGCGTCGAAGCGGACCATCTCGGCGCTGTGGCGGATGGTGAAGCCCGGCCGCGGCTGCACGTTGATGTCGAAGCTGGCCTTGCCGATCTTGGCCAGGATCACTTTTTCCTTGAAGTCGCCGGCATGTCCCACCAGGATGCCCGCGGTCTGGGCCATGCCCTCGATGATCAACGAGTGCGGCATCAGCGGCCGCGGCTCGGCGGAAGTGTCTGAGGCGATGAAGTGATCGTGCAGCACATCCTCGGCCGCGCTGATGTTCTTCAACGCCACCAGCCTCGTGCCGCGCTTCAACTCGAGGATGCGATCAATCCAGATCCAACGCATGGGAAAAAGCCATGAGCCATGAGCCATGAGCCATGAGGCGAATTAAACCCTCGCGGCTAGTGGCTCATGGCTCGTGGCTACTCCTACAACTTGCTCTGCACGAACTTCACAATGGCGTCGACCGTGAACACGTTGGGGAAGCTGTCCACCGTGCGGTCGGCGTCGAAGGCATCCAGGTTGGTGTGCGGCAGGCGCTGGCGCAGCTCGGCCATGCCCGCGTCGGTCACCTTGCCGTCCTGCACGTACTGCGGGTCGGTCAGCACGTTGTCCGGGAACAGCTCCGACTGCTGGACCTTGATGTTGAACGCTTTCTCCAGGCGGAAGACGATGTCCAGGAAGTCGATCGACTCGGCTCCCAGATCGCCCACCAGCGTGGCCTCGGCGGTCACTTCTTCCTTGTCCACGCCCAGGGCGTCCTCCAGCACGGTCTGCACTTTTTCGAATACTTCGTCGTAGCTGGCCATTGTTCTAGCTCTCCAAAGCTGCCAGGGTGAATCGGCCCTGCACCGCGTTTTGTCCTTCCACCGTGCCTTTGCCTTCGAACTGCCAGGTGCCGGCATCGTGCTTGAGCAGCGACACTTCCACCTTCAGCGTCTGGCCCGGCCGGACCATGTTTCCATAGCGCACGTTGCGCACCTCTTTGATCACCAGTGGAACCTTGCGCGGTTCGTCCCCGCCATCGATGAACAACCGGCCCGCCTGCACCATCGCCTCCAGCATCAGCACCCCCGGCAGCACCGGAAACGAGGGGAAGTGGTCGCCCAGATATTCCTCGGCCGCGGTGACGGCCTTGACGGCGGTCAACTTCTGTTCCGAGCGTTCCAGGACACGATCCACCAATGAAAAACGCAAGCGTCAGGCTCCTGAGCGATGCCAATCACGCGGCGAGTGTAGTGGCCGCGCAAGGGGCATGCAAACCGGGACAAAGCCACGAGCCACCAGCCACCAGCCCTGAGGGATCGCGCTGTCGTTGCCGTCTCGTGGCTTATGGCTCATGGCTCATGGCCCGTTTCTTCCTTACCATACCGCCATGACCGACCTGCCCGCGCTTGTTTCTCGCTTCACGGCCGCCTTCGGCTCAAAACCCACCCGGGCCGCCTCCGCCCCGGGGCGGGTCAACCTCATCGGCGAACACACTGACTACAACGGCGGCTTCGTCCTGCCCATGGCCATCGACCGCCGCGCCACGCTGCTGGCTGCGGCGCGATCCGACAGCACGGTGCATCTGCGCTCCTCCGCCATGCCCGACGAAGTGGTCTTCGACCTGTCGCAGCCGCTGCAGCCCGAGCAACTTCCGGGGGCCAAATGGGCCAACTATGTCAAAGGGGCCATGGCCGGTTGCCTCGACAAGGGATTCAAGCTGCCCGGTTGCGATCTGCTGCTGGATTCGACCGTGCCCTCCGGCGGGGGACTGTCCAGCAGTGCCGCGATCGAGGTGGCGACCGTGACCCTGTGCGAAGCGCTCAGCCGGCGCACGCTGGACCCGGTGGACAAAGCGTTGATTGCCCAGCGGGCCGAGCACGAATACGCCGGCGTCCCCTGCGGCATCATGGACCAGTTCATCGCCGCCTGCGGCCGGGCCGGCCATGCCCTGCTGATCGACTGCCGCTCGCACGAGACGCAGTTGATCCCTTTCGATGATCCGGCCGTCAGCGTGCTGATCATCAACAGCAACGTGCCGCACGCCCTGGTCAGCGGTGAGTACGCCAGGCGCCGCGCCAGTTGCGAGGCGGCTGCGAAAGTGCTCGGCGTTGAGCTGCTGCGCGACGCGGAGTTGCTGCAACTGGAAGCGCACCGCGACAAGCTCGATGACGTGACGTACCGCCGAGCCCGACACGTGATCGGCGAAATCGCCCGCACCCGCGAAGCAGCCAACCTGCTCCAGCAGCGCGATTACGCCGGCTTCGGCAAGCTGATGGTGCAGAGCCACGCCAGCCTGCGCGATGATTACGAAGTCAGTTGTCCGCAGGTTGACGTGCTGGTGGACCTCACCCTGCAGCATTCAGACATCAAGCAGCCCGGCGAGCTCAAGCACGCCTCGCCCCCCAAGGCACTTGCGGGGATACTTCCGGGGGCGGGCGTGCTGGGCAGCCGCATGACCGGCGGCGGTTTCGGCGGATGCACGGTGACGCTGGTGGCGACTGATCATGCTGAACAGGTGCGCGATGCGGTCTGTGCTGCGTACGAAAAAGAGACCGGCCTACAACCTTTTGCCTTCGTCAGCAGACCGGCCGACGGAGCGGAGATCGTTTCACTGCCATGAGCGACATCTATCTCAACGGACAATTCATTGCCAAACAGGACGCCAAAGTCAGCATTGAGGATCGCGGTTTCCTGCTGGCTGACGGCGTGTACGAAGTGGTGCGCATCTACAACGGCAAGCCCTTCATGCTCGACCTGCACGTGCAGCGCCTGCGCCAGAGCCTGGCTGCCATCCGCATTCAAGCCGATGCTGATGAACTGACGAACGCCACGAGGGAATTGCTGGATCGCAATGGTTTGCGCGACGCCCGCGCCTACTGGCAGGTGACGCGCGGCGCTGCGCCCCGCAATCATGCGTTTCCCACGAATGTACAGCCGACGGTGCTGGCGATGGTCGATCCGGTGGCGCCGCTGTTGCCGGATGCACCGCTGCCGACGGACAAGGCGCTGCTGACCGACGACCGCCGCTGGCTGGACTGCGCCATCAAATCGCTGATGCTGCTGCCCAACGTGCTGGCCCGGCAGCAGGCCCTGGAGGCCGGTTGCGGCGAAGCGATCTTCCATCGCGGCTCGGTGGTCAGCGAAGGGGCGGCCACCAGTGTCTTTGCCGTGATCGACGGCGTGCTGCGCACCCATCCGACGGATGGCTCGATCCTTCCGGGCGTTACGCGGGCGGTGGTGCTGGAGCTGGCGAAAGCCGAGGGCATTGCCCTGAGTGAGCAGGCGTTCACCGTGGACGACATGGCCCGGGCCCAGGAGTTGATCCTGACCGGCACCACCAAGCACGTCACCGCGGTGACCCGTTGCGGCGGGCACGACTACCCCGTCGGCCCCGTGGCCCAGAAACTGCACAGGGCGTTTATTGGGAAAGCTATTAGCGGTTAGCGGTTAGCTGTTAGCTTTTAGCCCTTAGCTTTTAGCCCGGAAGCTCGCTTGCGTCCGGCTAACCGCTAACGGCTAATTGCTAATAGCTAACGGCTAGCCGCTATTCAAACACAATCACCCGCTCGGCGATTCCCTCCGCCTGCAGGTGATTCATCAGCAGCCCGATGTAACTTTCCGTCTCCGTGGGCTCGTCATCCAGCTTCAGCTTGCTCCGCACCGCGGCGACGGCCTTCTCGTCTGGACCTTCAATCTCCACGAACTGCCCCAGCAGCGGCAGCACATCCAGTTCCACCAGGCAGTCGTCCAGCAGCCAGGTGTCGCGCTTCTTCTCAAAGGTCAAAGCGGCCACGTATCCCAGCCCCAGCAGCATGCGCTCGGCCGCATCGGCATCATCGATGTGCAGTTCCTCTTCCTGCCGGCTCTTGAACGGCCCGTGGGCGCGTGGACCTTTGTAGGTCAGCCACGATCGGTTTGAGCCGTCATCGCAACGTGTCCGCCGCAGGCGCAGGCCGCGATCGCCGGTTTTCAATTGCAGATCGGGCGTGTCGAAGTAGGTGTTGGTTTCCAGCACCGACGAGCGCCGCGAGGCGCCCAGTTGGCCCAGGCGCTGCTCCAGGGCAGGGCGATCGACCAGGCGCATCTTCAGTTCGATTTCGATATTCATAAATGTTCAGTCCGTGTCTCGAATCTTTGTCGTGTGCCTTGGGTGCCACCGCCGCGTGCGGCAGTGCCTGGTTCCTTGCACGGCCGACGCGCGGCCGTGGCACCCGCTACAGCAAAATGGGATGCGCTCTAGCCATGAGCCACGAGCCATGAGGGACAGGAATAGATCACGCCTGGTGGCTCATGGCTTATGGCTCATGGCTAATTCGCAAACAGCTTGTCGCCGATGCGGTGCAGGCGCTGGACCAGTTTGTTGGAGCGGCTGCTGGAGTAACGGGAAGCGTAGGCCCGGCCGTGGGCCTGCAGTGTGCCGGCACTCAGCAGCAGGGCGATCGGTGATGAGAGCTTCTGCCTTGATGCCACGCGGATCAGCAGCCATTGTTCGCCGCGGGTCAGGCCCAGTTTCTCGGCCAGCGACAGGAACGTCAGCAGCGGCGTCGGCCGTTCGTGCCGCGTGCGCCACCAGTGCCGGAACGAAAGCACAGCCACCACCATCAGCACCAGTCCTGCGCCGACCAGCACCCAGGCCGAGGAGATCGCCATCCCCGAACCCCAGTTCTCGCGCATCGCTTTGAAAAGTTCCTGCTTGTCCATGGACTGCCTCCTTCAAGGCAGAGCCACCAGCCACGAGCCACGAGCCAACAGGCTGTGATGTCTCAGCCCCTCGTGGCTCATGGCTCATGGCTCATGGCCATCGGTTCACTCTGCATGGCCTGCATCAGTTCGTACACCACGCGCTCGGCACGCTGGCGGGTCGGTTCATCGGGATCGCTGATCGACATCTCCGCCACGTTGCGCACCACGTCGATCAGGCTCAGGTGCTCGACCAGCCACAACGCGGAGCGGCGGTGCTCACTGCGGCGGTCGTCGAGCATGGATTGCAGCGCGGTCAAGGCTTCGTCGGTGCGCAGGGCCATGAGGGCGGCGATGGCGTTGGCCCGCGGGCGGTTGACATCTTCGCTGGCGATCTTGATCAGTTGCTGCACGTGATCGCTGGTTTCCAGACGGGCCAGGGCTTCCACCGCATTGGCCCGCACCCGCGAGTCGCTGTGATCCAAGGCCCCGCGCAGGGCGGAGATCGCGGCCGGCCCTTCCGCTGAACCCAAGGCGGCCACCGCTGCCGACACGATGTATTCATCCTCATCACCAAGCAGTTGAATCAGCGGCGTGGTGAAGAACGAGGCCTGGTTCAACTCGTCGATGACCGACAAGGCCCGCAGGCGATCGTTGCGCTCGGATCGTTCCAGTCGCTCGCCCAGCAGGCGATGGAAGCTGGGGTCGATCTTGATCAGGGCCCGTCCCGCGGAGCGGCGCTGCTCGCTGGTCAATTGCTGCCAGTGATCCCAAAGCCTTTCGAACCCGATGGGGGCCAGTCGCCTGGCTGCAATCTGGCGCACTTTCTGGTGCGGACTGTTGGCCAGTCGTGCCAGCATCTGCGGCAGCTTGCGGTAGCGGCGGTGCAGCAGGTGCCAGACAGTCATGCTCGCAATCTGGACGTCGCTGTCGCCGGCAAAGCGTGCGATCGCATCGTCGATGGCGGTAGCTTCCGCGCTCTGTTGACGGGCCATGGTCAGAAGCTCGCGCAGGGCGGACAGGCGGGTGGGGGGGTCGGCAACTCGGGCCAGGTTCGTCAGCTTGATGAGGCGCTGGCCGTCATCGAAGGTCAGCGCGGTGGACCAGCGGGGCAACATGCGCAGTTGGGCCGCGGTCATCTGTCGCATCTGCTGATCGTTGGGCCAAAGCTCGTCCGGCGTGTGCACGCGCAGCAGCGGTTTGCGCATGGCGGGCAACGCCAGCAGGTGGGCCAGCTCCAGGGCGTCACCGAGTTGTCCCGTCGTAGCGCAGCAGCGCAGTCCCGCCAGGGCCGGCTCGGTCAGCGTGGGTATGGCAGCGGCCCACAGAAGCGAGCGGCGCACGGCCGGTTGCTCGGCACGCGACAGCAGGTTTCGCATCGGTCCCACAGCCGCGTGCTCGGGGTTGGCCAGCACTTCGGTGGACTGTTTGGCCGGTCGCGGCAGCAGATTGCACAGGGCGATCAGCACCTGCGGCTGATGATGGGCGGCAAAGTGGACCACCGCTTCTTCGACCGCGGATAACAGTTGCCTGGCGGAAGCAGGATCGATCGCGGCCGGCATCCCGTTGTGGCGGCCGGTGTCCGCCTGCAGGGCCAGGTGGCTCAGGCAATCGGCAGCCGGGCCGGTGACCTTGGCGTCGCCGCTGCGCAGTTGCCCGGTCACCAGGTACGCCAGACGGGCAGCCATGCCGCGGCGGATCAACAGGATGGCGTGCAGCGGCCCCTTGGTGCGGGTCAGAGTCGTCGCCTGACGGATCGGTCGCACCAGGGCGGCAGCCTGCCCGGCGATCCGGTCCTGCAACGACGGTTCGAACAGGTCGTAGTACAGCACCAGCCCCAAGCAGCCCTCCGGCCGCAGACGCTGCAGCAGCAGATCCGCCATGCGGGCGCGGTCGGCCGACTCCGCGGTGGGCAGGGCATCAGCCAGGGCGCGGTCGACGGAGACGTCGTCGATCCGGGCCAGTTCCTGATACAGCGTCTCAATTTTCGACATTCGAGCTATTCCAGCGAACCAACAGCCTTGGCGCTGCGTAACTGAACGGATTATCGGCGCTGTCCGCCGACCGGCTGCAACAGAGGCCCCGACCGGCGTTTATATGCCGGCAACCGCGAAAAATTGTTTAAAAATGGTGTTTTGGGGACTATTCAGAATGATGCCAGCCGCTATAATCCGCGGTACAAAGGCCACACGGGTCGCCCCACTCCGTACACCGGCCACCCCAGAAGTTACGATCAGCGGGATCTTGTTTGAGGTTGACTATGAGTGTCAGCGTTCCTAAATCTCTTAACGTACAGGCTTTACGCCTGATGGTCTATAACCGGGCCCTGCACCCGGAGCTGTTTGACCTGCAAAGCCGTCGCACCGATCGTCATGGCGATTATGAGGTCGAGCTGTGGACCACCCCCGGCGGGCACACCGTCCGTTTCAACTTTGCCGGCCAAACCATCACCGAAACCGTCATCGAGCGCGGCGACCACCTGCCCGAGACCGGCCTGATCTATGCTTTGCCCTGCCTCGGCGAAAAAGATTACGAGATGGAGCCCCTCGGCCGCATCGGCTTTGTGACCACCATCCAGACCGAAACGCTCAGCGACAATCTCTACCAGGCCACCCTGCGCGAGATGCAGAACTTCGCCCGCGAGACCGGCTCCATGAGCTACCAGTGGGCCGATGAAGCCTCCGTGCCCTGCCTGACGGTGCTCGACGCCCAGAAGTTCCGCCGCGAGTTCCACATCCAGAGCTACCACCTCTACGGCGGCAGCGGTGTGGTCCTGCGTACGCAGTCGATCTTCGAGTGCCGCTACGAGCGCTGAGCTGGCTCTCGCATCAGTCAGAATTGACACAAACAGAAGCCTACAGCGATTCGCTGTGGGCTTCTTGATTATTCATCCTGTCCCAATTGGCGATCACTGACTGCCCAACTGCTCCACCACCCGCGCCCGTTCCGCCTCCACGCGGGCCAGTTCGTCGCGGGTCTGCTGCACCAGGTGAGCGGGGGCTTTGTCCACGTAGCCCTTGTTGGCCAGCCGCCCCCGGAAGGCTGCGATGCTTTTGTCCAGTTCCGCCAGGCGCTTCTCTAACCGCTGCCGCTCGGCTTCGGTGTCGGCTGCGTGGTGCAGGTAGATTTCACCGATCGCCCGCACCGCCGTCACCGCGTCGGCGGGTTTGGCAGCCTCGGGGCCGACCTCGATCAGCTTCACATTGGCCAGCGCTTCGATCAGACCCCGCCCCCGGAATTGATCCAGCGCAGCGGCGGTCTTGATGGTGACATCGACCGTTTGCCGCGGGGGAAGGCCGGACTGGGTGCGGGCTTCGCGGATCATGTTGACCAGCTCGCGCAACTGCTCGAACTGCTGCTCGGCCTGCTCGTCGCGCAGTGTCGCATCCACTTTGGGCCAGGCCGCCTTGACCAGCAATTCGCCTGCCGCCCCCGGAAGTTGCAGTCCTTCGACGCCGCGATCGGGATAGACATCGTTGAGCGCTTCGTACAGCCGCTCCGTGACAAACGGCATCGCGGGATGCAACAACCGCAACGACACGTCCAGCACACTCGCCAGCACGCGCTGCTGTGCGGCAGAAGTTTCCACCGTGGGCTTGATCGCCTCGATGTACCAGTCGCACACATCGCCCCAGATGAAGTGGTACAGATCGTCGGCATAGTTATGGAAGTCATACGCTTCCAGCGAGCGCGTGGTCTGCTCGGTGATCTGGGCAATGCGCGAGAGGATCCAGCGATCGGGAAGAGCGGGTATCGGGTGTCGGGTATCGGGTGTCGGGTTTGTGCTCAGTTTACTGAGCGCAAAGCGCGTTGCGTTCCAGAGTTTGTTGGCGAAGTTGCGGCCGTAGTCGAACTTCTCGCTCGTGTTGCGGGCCGCGGGCATGTCTTTGCTGGGCGTCGCTTCACCGGAGGCCACGCCGTAGGACGAAATCATCTTTTCGCCCTTGTGTTCCTGGATCGCTTGCGCTACCTTGTACCCGTTGGGCAGCGTCTTGTACTTGGGTTCAAACGGTTCCCCACTTCCGGGGGCGACGCATTCGACCGGCAGGCGCACGTCCTGCGTGTGCGTGGTCATCTGAGCCAGCGTGAAGCGCATGGCGTCGGAGCCGTGCGAGTGGATGATGTCCACCGGATCAACGCCGTTGCCCAGGCTCTTGGACATCTTCTGACCATGCCCGTCCTGGATCATGGCGTGAATGAACACGTCACGGAACGGCAGTTGCCCCTTGAAATACAGGTTGAACATCACCATGCGCGACACCCAGAGCGTGATGATCTCGCGGGCCGTGCACAGCACGTTGGTGGGGTTCCACGTTTTCAGTTCCGCCGTGTCGTCCGGCCAACCCAGCGTGGACAAAGGCCAGAGGGCGCTGCTGAACCAGGTGTCGAGGACGTCGGGGTCTTGCTGAAAACCATTCTTCTTCAAAAAAGCTTCAAGACGATCGCAACCTGGCGCCACACAAACGTATTGTCTGACTTCACGATCTCCCACTTCCTCGCTTCGCCATGACCAATGTTTGTCGAGTTCCCACTCAGGTGAATCGATGGGTGCTGTTAGTTCATCTTTGTCGATCTTCGCCATCGGTCGTGGACCGGTCTTGCTCCACACCGGAATGCGATGGCCCCACCAGAGCTGGCGGCTGATGCACCAGTCGCGGATGTTCAGGTGCCACTGCTCGAAGGTCCTGGCGTAACGCTCGGGGGTGAAGGTGAGGCCGCCTTCCCATGATTCGGTAACGCCCGGGGAAGGCTTTCCCCGGGCTTTGGATGCATCATCGCACTGCTTGGGGTTCATGGCGCGTAACGCAGCGCCGGCCAGGCGTTCGTCGGTCACCTTCACGTACCATTGATCGCTCAGGTAGGGCTCGATCGCGGCATGACTGCGATAGCTGTGGCCGACGGCGTGGCGATAGGGGCGGATCTCCTCCATCAGGCTGTGATCTTTGAACCAGCGCACGATCCACTTGCGGGCCTCCTCGCGCGACAGGCCCAGCAGCGGCTGGCATTCTTCGCTTGCATCGGTCCAGCCGTGTTGGTCGGAGATCGAAGCATCGGGGGCCATGACATTGATGATGGGCAGGTTGTGGCGCTGGCCGATGTCGTAGTCGTTGGGGTCGTGGGCGGGGGTGACCTTCAAAAAGCCCGAGGCGTATTTGGCTTTGGCGTCGTCGCTGTCGGGATCGGGAATCACCACGTAGTCGTCGCCGATGATGGGGATGCGGCGGTTGACGATGGGGAGAATGACTTCCTTACCGATCAGCGCGGCCCGCTCGCTGTCCTTGGGGTTCACCGCCACGGCGGTGTCGCCCAGCATGGTTTCGGGGCGGGTGGTGGCGACGGTGACGTAGGGCGGATCGCCGGCCGATGAATCGGCCTCCGCCAGGGGATAGCGCATGTAATAGAAGTTGCCGTCGATTTCCTCCATCTCGACTTCGTCGTCAGCCAGGGCGGTCTGGGTGATCGGATCCCAGTTGACCAGGCGTTTACCGCGGTAGATGAGGCCATCCTTGAAAAGCTGAAAGAACGCCTCGCGCACGGCCTTGGCGCATTGCTCGTCCATGGTGAAGCGCTGGCGGTCCCAGTCGCAGGAGCAACCCATGACTTTGAGCTGATCGGTGATGCGCTTTTCGTATTCATCTTTCCAGGTCTGGATTTTGGCGACGAATTCGTCACGCGCAAAATCGGTGCGTTTTTTGCCTTCTTCCTGGAGCACGCGCTTTTCCACCACGGTCTGGGTGGCGATGCCGGCATGATCGGTGCCGGGCATCCACATGGCGTTGTCGCCGAGCATGCGGTGGTAGCGGATGAGGATGTCCTGCAGCGTGTTGTTGAGGGCGTGGCCCATGTGCAGGGCGGCGGTGACATTGGGCGGCGGGATGACGATGCTGTAGGGGGCTCCAGCAGCATCAGGCTCAGCGTGGAAGGCGCGGGCGGAGTCCCAGCGCTTCGCGATTTCGGTTTCGACATCCTGCGGACGATATTGTTTGGCCAGTTCGTGAGGCATGGTGGGTGTCATGTCTGATGTCTGAATGCGGATTGCTGATGTAGGAATGACGATCGAGGCGATTTCTGAACATCAGCAATCAGCAATCAGCCATCAGAGATCATTTCCGTTTCTTGCGCTGTTTGTACTTGGATTTCTGCGGTTTGGTTCCGCCGCGGAGACTGACGCCGCCGCTGCGGGAGCCCATGGCGGCCGCCATTTCCGCGCCGCCCAGGCCGCGCATGGCTTTCAATCGTGACCACATGCCCATGCCGGACATCTGCTTGCTGAGTTTGCTGACCATCTCGAAGCCGCGCACCAGTTGGCTGACGTCCTTGGCGTCGCTGCCCGAGCCGCGCGAAATCCGGCGGCGGCGGGAGTTGTTCAGCAGGTCAATGTCCTTGCGCTCAGCGGGCGTCATGGACTGAATGATCGCCTCGGTGCGATTGATCTCGCGGTCGTCGAGGTTGAGGTCTTTCAGTTGTGAGCCGACACCCGGAAGCATGCCGAGCAGGGATTTCATCGAGCCCATCTTGCGGATGGTGCGCAGTTGGCCGAGGAAGTCATCCATGGTCATCTTGCCGGCCGCCATCTTTTCCTGCAGGGCGAGGGCTTCTTCTTCGCTCACCTCTGCCTGGGCTTTTTCCACCAGGGAGACGACGTCGCCCATGCCGAGGATGCGCGAAGCGATGCGCGGGGCGTGGAAAGCTTCGAGGGCATCGAGCTTTTCACCGACGCCCATGAACTTGATGGGTTTGCCGGTGATCTGACGAACGGTGAGTGCAGCACCACCGCGGGTGTCGGAGTCGAACTTGGTCAGGATGACGCCGTCGAGTTCGAGTTGATCGTTGAAGGCTTTGGCGCTGTTGACCGCATCCTGGCCGGTCATGGCATCGATGACCAGGAAGATCTGGTGCGGGTTGACCGCGCGTTCGACCTGGCGCAGTTCGTTCATCAGGTCGTCATTGACGTGCAGGCGGCCGGCCGTGTCGAGGATCAGCACATCGCAGTTGTGACTGCGGGCATCGATCACCGCATTGCGTGCCACCTGCACCGCGGCGCCCACGGCTTTGCCGTACTCAGCGACTTTGTCCAGTTCGCCGTGGAAGAGCACCGCATCACCGGCCGGGATTTCCTGATTGACCTGATCGACCAGCACCTGAAGCTGGGTGACAGCCGCGGGGCGTTGCAGGTCGGCGGCCGCGAGCATGACGCGCTTGTTTTTCTTTTTCAGGTAAGCAGCGAGTTTGCCGCAGGTGGTGGTTTTACCCGAGCCCTGCAGGCCGGACATCATGATGATGGTGGGCCCGGGTTCGACGTAGAGGATGGGCGGGCGTTCGACGCCGCCTTCCTCGATCACCTCCTGGCCGCCGATCAGGGCGACCAGTTCGTCGTGGACGATCTTGATCATCTGCTGGGCCGGCCGCAGTGACTGAAGCACCTCGGCGCCGATGGCTTTCTGCACGACCGAATCGCAGAACTGTTGGACGACCTCGTAGTGGACGTCAGCTTCGAGCAGGGCGGTGCGGACTTCATCCATGGCCTCGCGGACGTTGGACTCGCTGATGCGGCCGCGGCCGGAGAGCTGGCGCAGGGCGTTTTCGAATTTTTCGGACAGGTGACTGAGCATGGTGATCCACCGTGGTCCTGGGACGATATCCCAGGGCTGGGCTGTTGAACTTCCGGGGGGCTTGATCGGAGCCTTAGGGGGCAAATTGTAGCGTTTTACGAGGCCAGATAGAAGTTGAGCTGCGTGGTGCCGAAGACGTGGGCGCCGGGCCCCCGGAAGTGGTCAAATTCAGGCGGGGTCACATCCTTGGGGGTGCGCAGCATGACGCAGGCAACTTCCGCCAGGCGCGGGCGCAGCTCGGCCAGCAGGGGGGCGAAGCGGTCGAAGCCGGCGGCTTCCTCCACCATGCGATAGGGCGGGTCCATCAGCACCATCGAGATCGGCGTCTGATCCAATCGCAGCAGCCACGATGGATTGAGCGCATCGCTGCGCAGCACGCGGGCATAGCGGCGGGCATCCAGGGCGTCGAGGTTCTGCTCCAGGCGATCGGCGGCATCGCGGTCCTGCTCGATGAAGGTGCAGAAGTCAGCTCCGCGCGAGAGGGCTTCCAGGCCCAGGCTGCCGGTGCCGGCAAACAGGTCCACGACGTGGATGGGCTGCTCGGGCTCGTCATCGAAGAAGCCGTGGGCGGCCAGGCGGTCAAAAAGGGATTGCTTGACGCGATCGGTCATGGGACGGGTGACGGACTGATCGCGCGGGGGGATGATTTTTCGGCCGCGATAGTCGCCTGCGATGATGCGCACCCCCCGAAGTTAGAAAGAAGTGGGTGTTGTTTCAACTTGCACGGCAAAGCCCGGGGATGGCTATCCCCGGGCGTTATCACACGTTCTATTCCGGGACATTTCAGCCACGTCGCCGCGTTGTTTGAACCGGCGTGAGCTTGTACAGTGCCCCGATGAGTCCAACCAAGCCCAAGCGTCGCAAACCCACCCTGGCCGATCAGGCCGACCGCTACAAGCTCTACGGCCAATCGGTGCAGGAGCCCGACCACGAGGTGACCTTCTTCGACCAGGCCTACAAGGAAGCCTACGGCAGCAAACCCAGGCTGCTGCGCGAGGATTTCTGCGGCACGTTCGCGGTCTGCTGCGAATGGGTCAAGCTCGGCAAACAGCGTGAGGCGATCGGCGTCGATCTGGATCCCGAGCCGCTGGAATGGGGCCGGGCCCACAACCTGGCCAAGCTCTCGGGCCATCAGCAGAAGCGGGTGAAGCTGCTGCAGCAGGACGTGCGGCGGACGGACAAGGTCAAGGCCGACGTGCTTGCTGCCCAGAATTTTTCCTTCTGGATTTTCAAAACGCGGCAGGAACTGCTGCGCTACTTCAAGGTCGCCTACGCCAACCTCGCCAGGCAGGGCATCATCGTGGCGGACATGATGGGCGGAGCCGACTGCTGGCTGGAAAACAACCAGGACGTGCGCAAGGTCAAGAGTTTCAAGTACATCTGGGACTGCGTGCGTTTCAACCCCATCACCCACGATTGCCTGTTCCACATTCACTTCAAGTTCAAGGACGGCAGCCGACTGGAGGAAGCGTTCACCTACGACTGGCGTTTCTGGACCCTGCCGGAGGTCTGCGAGCTGATGCGCGAGGCGGGCTTCCGCGAGACGAAGGTCTACTGGGAGGGCGAGGACGGCGAAAACTGGTTCGCCACCCCGACCGCACCGGCCGACGCCTGCTGGTTAGCCTACGTGGTGGGGGTGAAGTAGGCAGTAGGGAGTAGGCAGTAGGCAGTAGGGGATTTGAGATGGGCGATGAAGGTGACAGTGGGGCGATTCGCTCGTATCGGGATCTGGTGGCGTGGCAGAAGGCGATGGATTTGGTGGATGCGATCCATGAACTGAGTGCTCGGTTTCCGGGTGATGAAAAGTTCGGGCTGACCAGTCAGATCCGCCGCGCGGCGGTTTCGGTGCCATCGAATGTTGCCGAAGGTTACGGACGACAAAATCGTGGTGATTACATTCGCCATCTGGTCATCGCCAATGGTTCGTTGAAGGAGGTTGAGACCCAGATCATCGTGGCCGGCCGCCAGAGCTTCATCACCCGCGAAGATTCGCGTACCGCCTGGGACTTATGCCAGGAAGTCGGCAAATTACTCAACGCCCTCATAAAATCGCTATCCTAATCACCCTACTGCCTACACCCTACTCCCTACTGCCTGCCCCATGAAATTCCAATCCCCCAAAGGCACACGCGACTTTTATCCTGAGGACATGGCCTGGCGCCAGTTCCTGACCTACGCCTGGCGCAGCGTTTCCGTTCGCCACGGCTTCGAGCAGGTCGATGGCCCGATCTACGAGACGCTCGACCTGTACAAGGCCAAGAGCGGCGAAGGCATCGTCAGCGAACTGTTCCACTTCGAGGATCGCGGCGGGCGCGAGATGGCCATCCGCGCGGAGTTCACCCCCACGCTGGCTCGCATGGTGGCGGCCAAGGCCAACACGTTGTCGCGGCCGATCAAGTGGTTCGCCATTCCCAACCTGGTTCGCGCCGAGCGGCCGCAGCGGGGGCGGTTGCGCGAGCACTGGCAATGGAACGTGGACCTGCTGGGCGTTGATTCGCCGCAGGCCGACGCGGAGGTGATCGGCGTGGCGGTGGATTTTCTGCGCCAGGTGGGGCTGACGCCGCAGCAGGTGCGGGTCAAGATCAGTCACCGCCGCGTGGTGCGGGCCATCCTGGCCAAGCTGGGTGTGCCGGAGGAGAAGATGATCGAGGCTTTCGAGTTGCTCGATCGCCGGGACAAGATTCCGCCGGAGATGTTCACGCAGAGCGCGATGAACCTGGGCCTGGATGAGCCGCGGGTTGAGCGCTTCAGCCAGATGTGCCGCCGCAAGTACAACACCGGCGACATCGATCACCTGCGCCGCTCCATCGGCCTGGACGATTCCTTCGAGCAACTGGGCGAACTGGACGCCCAACTGAACGCCTTCGGCCTGGCGGACTGGTGCGAGTACGACCTGGGCATCGTGCGCGGCCTGGCCTACTACACCGGCACCGTCTTCGAGCTGCACGAATGCTCCGGCGTCGAACGCGCCATCGCCGGCGGCGGTCGCTACGACCAGCTCATCGAAACCTTCGGCGGCCCGGCCATGAGTGCCGTCGGCTTCGGCATGGGCGACGTGGTGGTGACCAATGTGCTGCGCGACAAGGGCCTGCTGCCCGAGGATGTGGCGCCGGCCCCCGATGCGTTCGTGGTCGCCCTGACCGATGCGGGACAGGCTCAACTGCCGGGCGTGGTCGCTGCACTGCGCAGCGCCGGCCGGCATGCCCGCTTCAGCTACAAGTCCGGCCGCAACCTCGGCAAACTGCTCAAGGAAGCCAGCCAGTGCCGCGCCCGTTTCGCGGTGATCCTCGACGACAAGGTGGCCGAGGGCGTGTGCGGCCTGAAGGACCTGGCCAGCGGGGAGCAGGTGGAGGTGGCGTTGAAAGACCTGGGGGGGAAACTCGAATGACGACGGCCTCAACAGCGGCACGAGCCGCTAAACTCGAATGACGAATGGCCAAATCTTCGGACATTTGTCATTGGAATTTGTTTCGTCATTCGAATTTCGTCATTCGTCATTCCCCACTACAATCTCCCCGTGGCCCATCGCCGCTTCCACTACGACCGGGCGTTTGAGCATTATCTTCGCAGCAACGGCATCCCCTACGTGGCCGTGGACGAAGCCAAACGTGCCCTGGCCGGGCGCAGCGAGCAGATCAAGCTCAAGAGCTTCGACTTCGTGGTCTACAGCGAATCGGGCGACAACCTGCTGATCGACGTCAAAGGCCGCAAGCACTCGGGCAAGACGGGCAAGAGTTTACAGAACTGGGTGACGCGCGATGACGTGCGTTGTCTGAAGCAGTGGTCGTCGATCTTCGGGCGCGGCTTTGCGTCGGCGTTCGTGTTTCTGTTCTGGTGCGATGCACCGCCGCCGGATGCGCTGTTCATGGAGGTGTTCGAGTTTGGCGATCGCTGGTACAGCGTGCTGGCGGTGAAGCTGGACGATTACGAGCCGCACCTGCGGCCGCGCAGCGCCAAGTGGGACACGGTGTCCATCCCCGCCGAGGTCTTCGGGCGCATCGCCGTGCCCCTGAAGCAGTTGCTTTGACCCCCGGAAGTGGGGCTTCCACGCAACCCGGCGAAATTCGCGGTCAGCGGCTAAACTATCCCGACTATGTCCGATCCCAGCACCGAAAAGAAGTCCTACAAATCCACCCTCAACCTGCCCAAGACCGCCTTCGCCATGAAGGCCAACCTGGTGCAGACCGAACCCGCCAGCCAGAAACGCTGGCACAAGATCAACCTCTACGCCCGCATTCAGAAGGACCGGGCCCAGCGCGGCCGCCCCCGCTACGTTTTCCACGACGGCCCGCCCTATGCCAACGGCTCCATCCACCTCGGGCACCTGCTCAACAAGTGTCTCAAGGACTTCGTCGTGCGCAGTCGGTTGATGCTCGACTACCAATGCCCCTACGTGCCCGGCTGGGACTGCCACGGCCTGCCCATCGAGCACAAGGTGATGCAGGAACTCGGCCCCGCTGCACGCGAGATGCAGCCGATCCAGGTGCGGCGCAAGTGCAAAACCTCCGCTGAGAAGTTCGTCAAACTCCAGAGCGGCCAGATGCAGCGCTTGCTCACTATGGCGGACTACGACGAACCGTACCTCACCATGAACCCAGCCTACGAAGCGGCAACACTTGAGGTCTTCGCCGACCTGGTCGAAGCGGGTCTGGTCTATCGCGGCTTGAAGCCAGTGCACTGGTCAATCGAAAACCGCACCGCGCTGGCGGATGCGGAGTTGGAGTATTACGACCGGGAAGATACGAGCGTGTTTGTCACCTTCGATCGCGTCGATGGCGATGGGGCGTTGATGATCTGGACTACGACGCCGTGGACTTTGCCCGCCAACCTCGCCGTGGCTGTGCATCCGTCCTACGAGTACGGCCAATACCAGGTCAACGGCAAACCTGTCATCCTTGCCTGCGAACTGGCCAAGCAGATCCTCAAATCCGATGTCGCCCCAAGCAAGACCTGCAAAGGCAGCGAGCTGCTGGGCCTGGAATATCGCCATCCCTTCATCGATCGTGTGAGCAAAGTCGTTGCCGCTGATTACGTGACGCTCGAAGACGGCACCGGCCTCGTGCACACCGCGCCGGGGCACGGCGTCGAGGACTACCAGACCGGCCTGCGCGAAGGGCTCGACATCTACTGCCCCGTGCGTGAGGACGGCACTTTCGACAACACCGCACCGCAGTGGCTGCAAGGCAAAAGTGTGTGGGAAGCCAACGAATTGGTTTGTGCCAGGCTGCGCGAGAGCGGGCACATGTTCCATGAGCACAAGTTCACCCACAGCTATCCGCACGACTGGCGTGGTAAGACGCCGGTGATCTTTCGGGCGACCGAGCAGTGGTTCGTTGATGTCAACAAGCCGTTCAAGAACGGCGGCACATTGCGGCAGCGGGCGCTGGATGTGACGGCTAAGGATGTGAAGTTTATCCCCGAGTGGGGCCGCAATCGCATGCGCGGCATGTTGGACTCGCGCCCCGACTGGTGTTTATCTCGCCAACGGGCCTGGGGTCTGCCCATCCCGGCTTTCTATCCCCCGGAAGGTGTGGATGGTCCGCCGCTGCTGACGGCCGCGTCCGTCCGCGCTGTCGCTCGCACTGTGCGCGAGAACGGCTCCGATTGCTGGTTCCTCGCTCCCCCGGAAGATTTGCTCCAGTACTACAAGCCCGAGGAAGATCCCGACGCGCCCGACTGGATCAAGTCTCAAGCCTCACCCCTCAAGCCTTCCGCCGACATCTTCGACGTCTGGTTCGAGTCCGGCTCGTCCTGGAATGCCGTCATCCGTCAGCGCTTCGGCAATGATGCTTTCCCCACGGACCTCTACCTGGAAGGCTCCGACCAGCACCGCGGCTGGTTCCAGCTTTCGCTGCTGCCGGCCATCGGTGTCACCGGCCAGTCGCCGTTCAAGACGGTGCTCACCCACGGCTTCATGGTGGACAAGGACGGCAAAAAAATGTCCAAGAGCCTCGGCAACACGCTCGAAGTCGAGGAACTGCTCAAGAACTACGGGGCGGACGTCTGCCGCTGGTGGGTCAGTTCGTTGAACACGGACAACGACGTCAAAGTCGATGAAAGCTACTTCAAGCTGGCCGGCGAAGAATATCGCAAGGTGCGCAACACGATTCGATACCTGCTGAGCAGCCTCAATGATTATGATCCCCAGCAACAGCAGCCGGAGCTGATGGAACTGGATAAGTGGCTGATGGGCGAGCTGCGCGGGTTGGTCAACGATGTGCGCGGCTGCTACGAGCGATTCGAGTTCCGTCGCATTCACGAGCGGTTGTTCAACTTCTGCAACGACACGCTCTCGGCCGTGTACCTGACCGCCATCAAGGACCGCACGTATTGCGATAAGCCCGACAGCCCGCGTCGCCGCAGTGCGCAGGCGGCCATGCACTGCACCGCCTCGGCGTTGATCCGATTGCTTGCCCCATTGCTGCCACACACGGCCGATGAAGCGTGGAAGGTGCTGAATCCCCAACTTCCGGGGGACGCCAGCGTGCACATGGAGACGTTGCCCCAGGAGAGCGAGATCGCTTTCGCCGCCTCCGCGCTGCCCTGGGCGCAGGTGATGGAAGCCCGCGATGCCTGGCTTCGGGCGATCGAAGCATTCCGGCAGGCCAACGGCATCGACAACCCGCTGGACCTGGGCCTGCGCATCGACCAGTCGCAGGTGGCGCTGGATGGTTTCGATCCTGTCGATCTGGCAGACCTGTGCGGCATCAGTCGCGTGGAGGTTGCCACTTCCGGGGGCGGGGGTGTGCAGGTGCTGGACCTGCGCAGCGAGCCGCGCTGCGATCGCTCGTGGAAGCGTGACGGCACGGTCAAACAGCGCAGCGACGGCGGCTGGTTATCAGACCGTGACGCCGATGCGGTGGGGGTGTGATGAGAGGCAGTAGGCAGTAGGCAGTAGGGTTGTTGCCCGCGATTTACTGTGCCACGGAGCGCCTCACTGGCCGAAGGTCTGAACCCTACTCCCCTACTCCCTACTGCCTACTCCCCCCTAACCCCTGCCTGCAATCCAGCCGATGATGGCGCAGATGAGCCAGAGCATCATCGAGCTTCCGGTTGATCGCGTGCAGGAGGCGGTGGACTTCGCCAAGGCGATGAATTGCCCCGCCACCGCGGACAAGGTCCGTTACGCGGTCAGCCTGCTGGCGTCTGACGATGACAAGGTCATCGGGCTGGCGCTGGCCCACGAGGTGGGCGACGGCCGCATCGACCTGTACGTCGGCTTCAGCGAAGAGGGCGGTGATTCCGGGAGTGATTCCGGGGGCGGCTCCCAGGGCCTGGACCTGGCCCGGCAACTGGCGGACAAGGCGTTGCACAAGATCCACAGTCAGGGCGTGCATCGCTGCCGCATCGTGCCCATGGGCAAGGCCGACTGCCGCGAATTCTGGCAGCAGGTCAACTGGCTCGACCATGCGCTGGCTTCCTAGGGATTAAAGCTCCCGGAGCCCCATAGAGGCCGCCCCATTTCAATGGGGCGGCAGCACGCTCCACTCAAAGTGGAGCGGCCTTTGTTGATTATCCGCAACGTCTGATTAACCAGCCCGCCGATCGGGCCGATGTTCATGTTGTCGGAACGCAACACGATGTCCGAGAATGTGCGCATCCTGATCGTCGATGACGACCCCGTGGTCGCCGAATCGCTCAGCCAGTTCCTCAAGGCTGAGGGTTACGCCACCGCCACGGCCGGCGATGGCGACGAAGCGCTGCATATGATCGAGAAGGCGGCCGGCAACGGCGCGTTCTCCATCGTTATCACCGACCTGATGATGCCGCGCTGCGACGGGATGCAACTGCTCAAGAAACTGCGCAAGCGGTTTTCCTCCATCGTGCCCATCGTGATCACCGGCTTCGGCAAGATTGAGTCGGCGGTGGAAGCGGTCAAGCTCGGCGCGGCGGACTATCTGACCAAGCCGCTGGTTGACGACGAGCTGCGCCTGGCGGTGAGCAAGGCGGTCAACCAGCAGGCGCTGCTGGCTGAGAACGCCACCTTGCGCGGGCAGTTGGCCGAGCGCTTCGGGATGGGCAGTCTGGTGGGCGGTGACTATCGCATGCAGAAGGTCTATGACCTGATCGATGCGGTGGCGCCCAGCAAATCCACCGTGCTGATCACCGGCGACTCGGGCACCGGCAAAACGCTGGTCGCCCGCGCCATTCATGCCGCCAGCGAGCGCCGCCATCAACCGTTCGTCACCTTCGGCTGCGGCTCGATTCCCGAAACGCTGCTGGAAAGTGAACTGTTCGGCCACGTCAAAGGTTCATTCACCGGGGCCGACCGCGACAAGACCGGCAAAATCCTCGCGGCTGACGGCGGCACGCTCTTCATCGATGAAATCAACTCCGCCACCGCCGCCCTGCAGATGAAGTTGCTGCGCGTGCTGCAGGAAAAGCAGTTCGAGCCGGTCGGCTCCACGCAGACGATCACCGTGGATGTGCGCTTCATCCTGGCGTCGAACCAATCGCTGTTCGACCTGGTGCAGGAAGGGCGTTTCCGCGAGGATCTGTACTATCGCATCAACGTGGTGAACATCAAGCTGCCGCCGCTGCGCGAACGTGCCGGCGACGTGCAACTGCTGGCCGAGCATTTTCTCGCCCGCTTCTGCCACGAGATGAGCCGCGACCGCCGCTTCAGCGAGGACGCCATGGCAGCGCTTCAGGCCCACGACTGGCCCGGCAACGTGCGCGAGTTGGAGAACGCGGTCGAGCGCGCGGTGCTGCTGAGCAAGGGCCCGACGATTGAGCTGGCCGACCTGCCCGAAACGCTGACCAACCCGGCCTGGGGCAACAGTCCCGCTAACCGCATCGCCCGCCGCAGCGGCTTTGCGGCTGGTGACACGGACTTTTCCTGGTCGCCGATGCCGCTGGCCGAAGCGATGAAGGATCCCGAGCGGCGCATTCTGCTGGCCGCCCTGGAAGCCAACAACTGGAACCGCCAGGAAACCGCCCGCCAACTCGACATCAACCGCACCACGCTCTACAAGAAGATCAAGCAGTACGGCCTGGACGAACCGAACTGAATCGCTCCAGCGTCAGGTAGCCGAACTTTTCGGGCTGATGAAAGTCCAGCTTGTCGCCGACCGGTTGCCAGCTCGCCCAGTGCGGGTGGGAGGTTTCGTCGCCGCACTTGAAGAAGTTGCCGCGCCATTGTGAGCCGCGCGGTTGATCGAAATACTGCTCGAACAGGGCCAGCGGCAGACGGGCGGCCAGACGCCATTGCACCGGGTCGCTGATCTCCGGTTCCACGATGCGCGGCAGTGTGGCGAACACGTCGATGCGCTGGAGCCATTCGTCGGCGACGGGCGTGTACTGGCCTTGGCGGAACTGGCCGTGGACGTGATAGGCCAGCATGGTGCCGCCGCAGTTGAACTCGAAGTTGATGTAGCCGCGGCCGGGTACGGGTTGCAGGAAGGCTTCGACGCAACTGTCGCGGCAGACCATTTCCTGGTGCTGTTGCGCCACAGCCCGCACGTAGCGGTCATCGACATCGAAACGGATGTAGATCGCCTCGCCATCGTGCAGCAGGCTGACGCGCGTGTGCGGCCGGTGCTCGCTGCTTTCGGGATGGAAGCTGGCGATGTCCAGTTGCAGTGCGGCGGGCCACGCATCGGCATCGAGGGCGGGGGCGTGTTGCGTGCGGGGGATGATGGTGCTCATGTGCCCAGAAAATTCCTGGCGATCTTCCACACGTCGCCGGCTCCCATGGTCACCACCAGGTCGCCTTCGCGGGTCATCACCTGTAACTGTTCGACGATGGCGGCAAACGGGTGCATGTGCATGGCGGTGACGCCGCGGTTGCGCAGGCGATCGACCAGGTCAGCGGCAGTCACCGCGTGGCGCTCGACTTCACTGTCGCGCACGAAGTAAATGTCCGGCACGATCACAATGTCAGCCGCACTGAAGCTGGCGGCAAACTCATCCAGCAGGAAGCGCGTGCGGCTGTGCTGGTGCGGCTGAAAGACGCAGATCAGGCGCTGCGGTTTCTCGTGGCGGCGCAGGGCGCGCAGGGTGGTGTCGATTTCCGTGGGATGGTGGCCGTAGTCGTCGATGACTTTGACGCCCTGGCGCGTGCCCATCTGCTGCATGCGGCGTTCGAGCCCCTGGAAGTTTTCCAGGGCGGCGGCGATGTCGGTCCACGATGCACCCAGGCGATGAGCGGTGACGGCGGCGGCGGCGGCGTTGTAGGCCATGTGCTCCCCCGGAAGTGGGCAGCGCCAGTCCATCATCACTTCGTCGCCGTGATGCAGGCGGGCCAGGTCGTCCTTGACGCCGACGCGCCAGTCCGCCTGCGGGGCGAAGCCGATGGTTTCCACTTTACAGTCGAGGCCGGCCGTGATGGGCAGACGGTGGGGCATCTCGTGATTGATCAGCAGCGTGCCGCCCTGGCAGGCATCGGGCGTCTTGCGGGCAAAGCGAGCGAAGCTTTCGACGATCTCCTCCAGCGATTTGTAGATATCCAGGTGATCCGCTTCGACGTTGAGGATCACCGCATGCGTGGGATGGAAGTTGTGGAACGAGCGATCGAACTCGCAGGCCTCAGCCACGATCAGGTCACTGCCGCCGACGCGCCAGCCGCCGCCGATCTGGGGACAGATGGCCCCGACGATGATGGTGGGGTCGAGCTGGGCCTGGATGAGGATATGCGAGAGCATGGAGGTGGTGGAGCTTTTGCCGTGCGTCCCCGCCACCGCCACGGCCGTGCGCCCGAGCATGAGCAGGCCCAGCAGTTGGGCGTACTTGAAGACCACGATGTTGCGCTTGCGGGCGGCGACGACCTGGGCATGCGCGGGGTCGATGGCTGCGGAGATCACCAGCATCTCCACGTCGGATTGCAGGGCCTCGGCCGACTGATCGGTGGACACCGTGATGCCCGCCTGGCGCAGCATGGTCATGGTGTCGGACTCGCGTCCATCGCAGCCGGTGACGACAGCGCCCTGTTGCTGGCAGATGCGGGCCAGGCCGCTCATCCCGCAGCCGCCGATGCCGACGAAGTGCAGGTGTTGGCCCTGGAGTTGGAGGCGGCGCGAGCCGGCGGCAGCGGGGTCGGTGCGGGTCATGCTCATGCCTGATTGTATCGGAAAAACAAAACGTATCGCATTCAACGACGGCTCGTGGTAGCATGAGACCATTGGACTTTGTTTCAATCAAATCGTAGAGGGGCCAACATGGATTCCAATCGCTTCTCATGGCGGCACTGTTTGCTGATGGTGGTCGCGGTCGTTGCGATTCGTCTGCCGGCCGCGGCAGAAGACGGCGCTGAGCCGGTGGTGCGCCAGGTGATCGACGTGGCCCCGGTGTGGGTGGGC
>CAYYGM010000053.1:0-27501 GCA_964471555.1 uncultured Phycisphaeraceae bacterium | reverse complement strand
CAACTACGCCAACAGCTTGGCATCACTCACCTTGCCGCTTAAGTTCGCGGCGTTCAGGTCCGACAGCGTTTTTCCCCGAGGTAGACTTGCAGAAACATCCACTGCTCAGGGGGAAGATTCTTGCTCGTACCAAGTTGTGGCATCACGCCTTCCCATTCAGCCGGCCAAGTACGGACCAGGCGCTGAGTGCGCCCCAGGTAGCGCCAATTGGCATCACCACGAATTACATCAGCGGCCACGCCCACGAGTTGCGCCCTGGGTGAGCCGATCCGCTCCATGATCAGGTCGATAGCCTGCCGGTGATTCTTATAGATCGTCTGACACAATTCATCGATCTGTGGATCATTCATAAACCGACTCCCAATCAGGTTCAGGTAGTGGTCGAGAAAGGTGCGCACATCATCACCGATGCTTGCAGCATTGGCGCCGTAAACGCGTCGTACTGTGTCGTGAATATCACGGTAGCTGTACGGCGTCCACTGATCGTACTCCTCCAAATCTGCCCCTTCGGGCGTTAAGTAAACATACATGTGCTCGTGTGCAGGAAACTCGTCACTTACGGCACGTTGATACTGTTCGAAGGGGTTGTGTGGACCGGCATCGACTTTGTTTTCAATGGCAAGCACAAATGGCGGATCGCTGCACTTGATCAGAATGTCGATGTGACGCCATTCCCGGCGAATCTCAACGCCGCGCATCTCAGCACCGTCGAGTTGAATCGGACTGAACGGCCGAAGCTCTTGTGGGCTTTGGCGCAACAGGTCCATCAGCACCGCCCGCAAGAATAGCGAACCTTGCCCGTGTGACTCATTCGGGTCCAGCAACCACGCCAGAAAATTGCTGTGGCGGATCTCGGTACGGACGATGCCCAGGGCGTCGAAGATGTTGAAGCGGCCGATGCGCTCTTCCAGTTGCAACAATTCGTCATTGTCAACGACGAAGCGTTCCAATGCCGCTAAGGATTCGTTGGCGGGTAGGTCCCCCATGACAGGTAGTATAGCATCGCGCCCTCGAAACCTACGGCGTCACGCCGTGGGCTTCTTTACTGTGCATCCCCTTTCATTCTTATCACCTCGGGCTCTCTGAAACTCCACACCGCCCCGCCTTCCTCGATGTGTTCGAGTATGTAGTTGAACACATGCACCTGATGCTTGCGATCGCGGATCGGCTTGATCTTGCCGCGCTTGCCCCACACGCCGCCCGGCGCCACAAGCCCTTCTGCCGTCAAACCCTTGGCAACACGCTCTTTGGCGATCCCCATGTAATACCGCGCCGGGTCCGTCTCCCGCAGCCCCTTGCTGCCCCGAAGCCCACTGCGACTCGCAGTGGGCTTCTTACCTTGCGGCAACCTCACCAACACATGCACGTGCATCCTCGACACCGTTATCGCCAGAACCTCCAACCCATGCACTTCCACCAACGTGCGCCGAAACTCCTCCACCGCCGCCCGCCGCGCCTCCGGCGACAGATACACCGGCCCACGTTTCATCAACCCCTGCGCCCGCTCATGGCGATCCGCATACTTCCCCTCCGGCGGCGGCTTCTTGTAATCCCCCTCCACATGTTCCCGATGCCCCCGCGTGCGAAACCCCCGCTCATCCCCCGGGAGCCACGTGCCATAGGTGTTGCTCATCAGGTGATACCACCCGTTCCACGCCGCCATTACATCGCGCCCTCGAAGCCCACGGATTCAATCCGTGGGTTTTCCTTTCGATTTTGCCTTGTAGCGCAGAATCCGCAGCGCGTTGAGCACCACCACCACCGTCGATCCCTCGTGCAGCAGCACCGCGATCGAAATCGGTGCTCCGCCCAGCGCTGCGATGGGGGAGACGATGCCGATCACGCCCAACGCGATCACCAGGTTCTGCACGATGATGCGGCGGCTGAAGCGGGAGACGCCGATGGCTTCGCCCATGCGGTGCAGGTCGCGGCCGAGCACCACGATGTCAGCGGTTTCCATTGCGACGTCGGAACCTGATCCGCCGATGGCGATGCCGACGGTGGCGTTGGCCAATGCCGGGGCATCGTTGACGCCGTCACCGACCATGGCAACACGTTTGTGAATCGCATCCAGTTCGCGCACCTTGTCCAGTTTCTGCTCCGGCAGCAGATCGGACATCTGTTCATCGATGCCCACGCGCTCGGCCACGGCAGCGGCGGTGCGAGCGTTGTCGCCGGTGAGCATGATGGTGTGACGAATGCCGAGGCTGTGCAGTTGCTCGATCATCTGCCGCACGCCTTCGCGCGGCTCGTCAGCCAGGGCGATCAGGCCGAGCGTTTTGTCATTCTCGCTCATGACCACCACGGTTTTGCCCTGTTTTTCCAGTTCCATCGCTTCGGGTAATCCATCGGCGTTGCGGCCGAGGCGCAGGGTGCGGCCATCGATGATGCCCTGGATGCCGTGGCCGGGCGTCTGTTCAATGTCGTTCGCCTCGCGCTGGATCAAGCCCCGCGCTTCGGCGGCTTCCACGATAGCGTTTGCCAGCGGATGGCGGCTGCCGCGTTCCACGGCTGCGGCCAACTCCAGCAGTTCGTTTTCATCGAGGGAGTCATCGAGCGACACCACGTCGGTGACCTGCGGCTTGCCGACGGTGAGTGTGCCGGTCTTATCGAAAGCGATGGCCCGCACGCGGCCGAGGTTTTCCAGGTGGATGCCGCCCTTGACCAGCACGCCGCCCCGCGCTGCACGTGCGATGCCGCTGAGCACGGCCGCGGGTGTGCCGATGGCCAACGCGCACGGTGACGCGGCGGTCAGAAAGGCCATGGCCTGATAGAACCAGCCGGCCCAGTTGTTGTGGTGCTCGCGGGCCGGCTCGAAACCCAACAGCGGCGGCACCACGGCCAGCAACGACGTCGCCACCACCACGGCCGGGACGTACCACTGTTCGACCTTGTCGGTGAAAGCCTGCGTGGGGCTCTTGGTTGACTGGGCCTGCTCGACCAGGCGGATGAGTTTGCTCAGCGTGTTGTCCTGTGTGCGTTTGAGTACTTTGACTTCGATGGCGCCGTTGCCGTTGAGTGTGCCGGCAAAGACATCATCGCCGACGTTTTTTTCCACGGGCACGGATTCGCCGGTGATGGGCGACTGATCGATGGCGCTGTCGCCGCGCCGGATGCGACCGTCGGCGGGCACCTGCTGACCGGGCGCCACGAACACACGATCACCGATGCGCAGCTCATCGACATCGACTTCGCGGCGTCGGCCGTCGGTTTCGATGAGCATGGCGGTGCGCGGGGCGAGTTTGGTCAAGGCCTGGATGGCGCTGCGGGCCCGCTGCATGGCCAGGTGTTCACCCGCGCCGCCCAGCGAGAAGAGAAACAGCAGCATGGCGCCTTCTTCGTAGTGACCCAGCGAGGCGGCGCCGAACGCGGCTGCGAACATCAATACATCGATGTCCAGGCGGAAGCGCATCAGCGTGCGCACGGTGTCCTGCACGGGGAAGAACCCGCCGCAGACGTAACTGATCGCCAGCAGCGCCACGCGCAGGGCTTCCGGTCCGCCGCTCGCGTGCACCAGGAAACCCGCCAGCAGGAAAAGTCCCGCCAGCACCGCCATGACGAAGTCGGTCTGGGCCAGGGCCTGTCGCCACCAGCGTGGCTGAGGCAGTTGCAACGTCGCGGCCGGGGCTTCGCGCGGATGGTGCGGCTCAGCAGCGGCTGCCTCTTCAACCCGCTGCACGCCCAGCAACTCCAACTCCTGCTCGATGCGCTCAAGCGTGCACTGCAAGGTGTCGTACTCGAGGCGCACCGTTCCCGAGGCGGCATTGGCCACGCAGCGCACGCCCGGAAGTTGTTGAACGGCCCGGCGGATGGTGCGTTCATCCTGGGCAGAGCCGATGCCGGTGACGCTGAGCACCACGTGATCGAGCGTGGGAGCGAAGCAACTGCCGGCCGTCTTGAGATAGCCGTTGATCTGCTCCAGCGAAAGCTGATCGGCGTCGTAGTCCAGATCAAGAAACGCGCCGCCATCATCCGGCGCCATCACCACGGCCGCTCGACGAATGCCCGGCCGGCGCGACAGGCGTTCCTGAATGCACGGCCCACAGGTGCGCCGTTGCTGAGAGTCCGGCGGCAACGTGATGGGCAATCGAATGGAGCGATCGGTCACGCAATGGTTCCTGTCGGTGGGGCGTTGTCCCCACCCGGCGTGGCCGCCGGGGCTAAACCGTTTAGCCGCCGCGGCCACGCGGCACTGCACGTTCTCAATCCACGGGCACGGACGGGGACGTCTGCGCCTTGGCGGCTGCGGTGATCTGCAGCATGCGCCCCAGCGCCTCGTTGGCCCAATGGCTGATCGCGGGCTCGACCTTGATCTGGTTGACCACGCGCCCCGCAGCCAGTTCGTCCAGCACCCAGAGCAGGTGCGGCAGGTCGATGCGGTACATCGTGGTGCACAGGCATTGGCACTGCGACAAAATGCGCACGTTCACATCGCGCTTTCTGGCTTGCTGAGCCACACGATTGACCAGGTGCACCTCGGTGCCGATGGCCCAGCGCGAGCCGGGCTGCGCTTTGTCGACGGCCGCGATGATCTGCTCGGTGGAGCCGGTGGAGTCAGCCTTCTGGCAGACTTCGTAAGCACACTCGGGGTGACACATCACGTGCACGTCCGGCCATTCCGCGCGCACCTGGTCCACGTGCTCCGGACGGAACAGCTTGTGAACCGAGCAGTGGCCCTTCCATAACAGGAACGTGGCATCGTTGATCGTCTGCTCGTCCAGCCCGCCGCGGCCGTCGGGATCGTGCGGATCCCACACCGCTGTCTGCGTGGTCACGTCGTAACCCATCATGGCCGCGGTGTTGCGGCCGAGATGTTGATCGGGCATGAACAGAATCTTTATTTGCTCACCCTCTTGCAGCGGCTGCGTGCCGCCGGCCAGCGCCCACTCGAAGATGCGCTGGCAATTACTGGATGTGCACACCGCGCCGCCGTGCTCGCCGCAGAACGCCTTGATCGCGGCTGTGGAGTTCATGTAGCAGATGGGAATGACACGGAAAGCCATCGAGCCACCAGCCACCGAGCCACCGAGGGAAGCGTTCTGATCATCACCGCCTTGATGGCTTGGTGGCTTGGTGGCTTGGTGGCTATGAATCGCATCCCAGGCATCGAGCACCTGTTCGTGGTCCGCCATGTCCGCCATGGAGCAGCCGGCCCCGAGGTCGGGCAGGATCACGCTCACATCTTCGGGCGCGAGAATGTCAGCGCTCTCGGCCATGAAGTGCACGCCGCAGAAGATGACGTATTTCGCCCCGGTCTGCCGCACGCGCTCGGCGGCAAGCTGGCTGAGCTTGAAGCTGTCGCCGGTGAAGTCCGCGAACTGGATCACCTCGTCCTGCTGATAGTGGTGGCCGAGGATGACCAGTTGATCGCCGAGCTGCTTTCGCCGCGCGGTGATGGCGCTGATGAGCTGCTCGTCGCTCATTTGGTGGTATTTCGGGGCTAATGGAGGCTGCCAGAGCATGGGGGAATTATAGTCACATGGCAGATGGAAGATGGCAGATGGCAAATGGTAAGGAAAAACAAGGCACATCTGCCATCTGCCATTTGCCATCTGCCATTTTCAATCATCCGGTTCCCGACAGCCGGCGCACGGTCTGATCGAATCCGCTGACCATGTGTTGCAGGATGCCCCAGACGATCAGGCAGTAGCCGCCGGCCGCGATGCATTCGGCGATCAGCAGCAGCACGCGCGAACTGAACTCGTTATTGCCGAACCCCGCCAGGCAGTTCCACGGATCGACAATCATCAGCAACCCGCTGACCGGGCTGAAGGCGTTGACCAGCGGGCCGATGATCGGCAGGTTCATTGCGGTGTTGTAGCCGCAGAATCCCATCAGCAGCACGAGCACGCTGACCACAGCCAGCGTCGGGATCACCGCACCCAGCACGCCGCGGGCCTTGAGCGACCAGTTCATCCCCATCATCACGCACAACGATACGAACGGCAGCAGCAGCAGCAACATCAGCAGCGGCGATTCGTACAACACCAGCGGCGTCCAGCGCTGCACGTAACTGAGCCCGCTTTGCCCGCCGGGCATGCCCACCACCGACCCGGCCGTGTCCCATTGCATCATCTGGGCGACGGCCACATAGATGGCGACCATCAGCAGCGAAGCCACCGGCGTGGCGATCATCGCACCCAGGAAGCTGACCAGGCCGCGCAGCTTGCCCCAGATGTATTGCTTGGGCGACACCGGCGTGGTCAGCATCAGGTCCAGCGTGCCATCCTCGCGCTCCTTGCTCACGCAGCCGGCACTCATATAGATCGCCACCAATCCGATCACCGCCATCTGCACCAGCAGCATCCAGGTCAGCAGGGCCCGGAAACTCTCGGTGGCTGTGGACTTGTTGGGCAGGATGGGCAGAGCGTTCATGTGGTGCAACATCAGCAGCACCGCGGTGGCCAGCAATCCCACGGCTGTGAACGACCAGCGGGCGGCAAAGCCGAACCCGCCGCCGCCGCGGGTGTGCGCTTCGCGCCAGGCGATGGGATTGCTCCACACCGAGCGGGCCGGCCAACCTTCGCCGCGCACCGGGCCGATGTGGATCTGCTTCTGCATCCACGTCATCATCACCGCGCCGCTGCTGCTCAGGTAACGCAGCATCAGCGCGCTCGTCACCAGCATCAACAGCGATGCGGTGATGCTCAACACGGAAAACGCCGCGAACGGCCGACCCAGATAAAACGCCATCACGGCCGGAAGATGGCCCAGCGTTTCCGGGGCCGGCGGATGGTAGGTGGCGGTGCGCATGGTTGATTCGAGCACCAGCAGCGGATGGATCGGCGTCAGCCAGGTGGTGGTGCCCGCGCTGTAGGGCTGAAGCAGCCAGCGATCGAACAGATACGCACCGACCAGGTAACCGGCCGTCCCGATGACGAACGCGAACACCGCCTTGCGGCCGCCGGCGCGGAACACCGACAGCGTCACCGCGCCCGCGCCCACGAACATCGCTGTCTCGGCCGCCACCGCGAAGCTGATGAACACCGACTTCATCGGCACGCCGCCGAAGATCAGCAGCACCGCGAACAGCGGCAGACCACTGGCCAGCAACGTCAACACGAAGAACAACCGCCCCAGGTATGAGCCGAGCACGATCTGCAAGTTGCTCAGCGGCGTGGTCAGCAGGATTTCCATGGTCTGGCCGGCCCGCTCCTGGGCGATGGCGGTGGCCATGAACAGCGGCGCCAGCAGACAGATCAGGATGACCTGCGTGTAACTGATCCAGCGGAACAGGTCCGAGCCGCTCTTGGCCAGATCGACCAGGCTCACCTCGCCGCTCATGCCCTGCCCGGCCAGCAGTCCCACCAGCACCAGCATGACCATGGCCCCCAGGTACCCCAGCCGGGCCCACAGATGGCGCGTGTGCCGCGAACCATTGTGCACCACGCGCAACACCATCGGGTTGCCCACGCCCAGTCGCCACAGGTAATGCCACAGCGCGCCCATCGGACCACCAGCATATCGCCACCCCGTTTAGCGGGCGAGCTTGCTCGGCCTTATCATGTCCCCGTGTTCATCCTCAAAGCCAACAACCTGGTCAAGACCTACTCCGGCCGCACCGTGGTCAATCACGTGTCCTTCGACGTGGCGGAGGGCGAAATCGTCGGCCTGCTCGGACGCAACGGGGCCGGCAAAACCACCAGCTTCCGCATGACCATCGGCATGATCAGCCCCGAGGACGGCTCGGTCATCTTCAACGGCCAGGACGTCACGCGCCTGCCCATGTACCAACGGGCCCAGCGCGGCATGGGCTACCTCTCGCAGGAGCCATCCATCTTCCAGCGGCTGACCGTCGAGCAGAACCTGATGGCCATCCTCGAGACGCGCCCCCTCTCCCGGGCTGACCGTCGCAAGCGGGCCGACCAGTTGCTCGAACAGTTCGGGCTGACCAAGATCCGCAAACAGCAGGCCCGCCTCTGCTCCGGCGGTGAAAAGCGCAAGCTTGAGATCGCCCGCGCCCTGGTCTGTCAGCCGCTGCTGATCCTGCTCGATGAGCCGTTCAGCGGCGTCGATCCCGTGGCGGTGGAGGATCTTCAACGCGAAGTCCGCCGCCTGCGCCGCGAGGGCATCGCCATCCTGGTCACCGACCACAACGTGCAGCGCACGCTGGAAGTGGTCGATCGGGCCTACGTGATCTTCGAAGGCACCGTCTTCGCCGAGGGCACCCCCAAGCAGATCATCAACAACGACCAGGTGCGCAAGCTCTACCTGGGCTCGACCTTCAAAGGCGACGAGTTCGGGTAACCCCCGGAAGCGCCGCACTGTGATGTTGCGCCCCGAAGCCCACGGATTCAATCCGTGGGCTTCCCCCGTTTGCTGTGGGCTTCCCCCACCTGCGGGGGTCACACAATCTCCAACTCATCCCGCGTCGGCAGCGCCGGGAACTTCGCCGTCGGCAACTGCTGATACCAGTACGCCACCGACGCGATGTCGTCCTGCAGCGGCAGATAGCGCTTGTCCTGCCGCCAGCCCAGGGCCTGCATGGTCACCGTGATGTCGCTCTGGAAGCGAATCGGATCGGTGATGTGCCAGCGATACATGTCAAAGCGCTGCTGCGAACGGTACGTCCCGTCCGGCTGCGACACGCGGGGCAAACCGCAGTAGGCGGTGGTGAACTGGCAATAGCGTTTGCTGGCCCGGTCCTCGAAGTTGTACGAGCCGCAGAAGTAATCCTCGGTGCCTGTGCCGCAGATGGTGGGGAAGCTGTCACCCCCATGCTCGGCCACATCACTTCCAGCAGATAAATCACCATCGAGATAGAACTTGATTTCACCCTCACCCCACCAGCCGCTGTTGTTGACGCCCCAGCTCATGGCGGTGCCCACGTAATGGCCCGGCCCGCGCACGCCGTCGAGAATGGTGTACACCCGCTTTTGCGGCAGCGGATTCACCCGCCTGAACTGGGCGTGGAAATAGGCTGCATCCTCCGGCACGTCGTTGAGCGCGTAGTTGACCTGGTAGTACAGCACCATCGGCTGGGCATCCAGATTCTCCAGCGTGATTCGACATCGCTTGCGGAAGGGCATGGGCCAATAGCAATTAAAAGCACTTCCGGGGTTCACGCACACCGCCAGCGAATTGACCTGGCGAAAGTCATCGCGATGCCCGAACCCGCTGGCGAAGAAGTCGCCCACCGGGCACTCGACGCTCGGCTGCTCCTGGTCGTCCCAGTAGAAGCGCAGGATGCTGAACCGCCACGTGCCGGTCGGCGTCATCCAGATCTGCTGGATCGCCCCGGGGCCTTTGATGTTGGCTACTTCAAACGTCTGGCCGCCCTCGATCGACACGCACGGGCGCACCTTCCAGCCGCGTCCCAGTCCCTTTGACGGCTGATGGTTCTCATCCACCGCCCGCCCGCCGCCGCCTTTTTTGCCGTCGGGGTTTTCCGGGCTGATCGAGCGGGTCTGAGCGTTCGACAGCAGCGACAGGTTGGAAAGATTGACGCACAGGCCGTTGAAGTTGGACATGGGTGCTTACCTCGCGATGGAAGCGCACCATGATAGCCAACCCCTCCTCATGCCGAAACATCACAGATCAGTTCCAGGCGTTTTATGATCGCCGGCGCAGCAGAAGCGTTCCGCCGGCCGCCAGCAGTGCCAGCGATGCCGGCTCGGGCACGATATCGAGCGGCGCGTAGGAACCGCTGAGGAAGATTTCTTCCGAACCGTTGCTGAGCAGGCTCATACTGATGTTGAACAGCAGCACGTCGTTGTCGTTGAGGCTGTACGGATTGATGCCGGTGAAGATGGCGTAATCAGCGAAGCCGGCCCCCTGGTTGTTGACGGGGATATTGGCGGCCGGCTGCGGATTCAGGCTGGCAATGACCGAGCCGCCGGTGTAAACCTGGTTGATCGCCGCCTGCGTACTGCTGGATACATCGCCCGAAGGGTTGGGGTTGCCCTGGATGCTGGCGGGATTGAGGATCACATCCAACTTGGCCAGCGTGTTGTTCGGCTCACCGTTGCCGGTCTCGTTGAGGTCCAGCAGGAGCATGATCTGTTGGATGCCGCCCAGTGCGAAGTTGAGGTTGTAGTAGGCTTTCAAATCACCGGCCGTGGTGACGTATGACTTGTCAAAGGAGGCTGTATCAGCGCCGCCGGCATGGGGCAGGGTGTTGTTGCCGTTGTCACCGTTGAACACGCCGGAGGTGTTATCGATTTCCGAGCCGGAGAAGGTGAACATTCTCAGGTTGAGTGTCCCGTTGCCCGAGCCGGTCACGCCCTGCGGGATGGCCACGATGTCTGAGGTTGCAATGACCGCAGCCCGAGTCGGTGTTGCCACCAGGCCCGAAGCCGCCAGGATCAATACCGCCATGGCCGTTGCTCTGTGTTTGCAGGTCTTCTTGAGCACCATTAACTCCTTGCAATGACGCACCGTGTGGCGCATGATTTCCTCGCGGGTTTTGGCTGCGGAGAGCCAATGCGTCGCGGCATTCAATCACTCGTGAAGGATAAGTCCGAACCGTTCGCACGAGGTGTTGATGGCGTAACACCGGACGTTGACGCCATCACACGAGCGAGTCCTGGACGTGGTTCCTTCCACTCCCGTTCCGCCGGAATCTGAATGTTTTGATTCTATCCCGGATTAATTACATCGACTACAACAAAGTCAAAAAGTTATCAACATGGCGAACCACACGTTACCTGCACTGACTGGTTTACCTGAATTCACGCGCAAATTGCACGGTTACGCGATCACCGTTGAAATCGCGGCACGAGCGTTCCGGATTGATCGAGCGCGTCTGCGCGTTTGAAAGCAGCGACAAGTTGGGAAGGTTGACGCACCGTCTGTTGATGTGGGATACACGCGCCCCAACAGCCGGCGAGCTACGTCTCGCCGGGCGCTGCGCACAAGGGGCGAAGGGCCACCGGCGAAACGTAGCTCGCCGGCTATTGAAATGCGCTTGCAGACCGACGCATTATCCGATCGTCTTCACTTCTGCTTCGGCTGATCCCCCTCGGTGTCGATGTACGTCCAGCCCCACTTCTCGATGTACACCTTGCCCGGCTCGAACGTGTCGCCGGCGGCGGTGAGCTTGGCTTGAAGCCTGGCGTCGAGTTCCGCCTGTAACGCCGCGTGCTCGGGCTGATTGACGAGGTTGTTCTGCTGATAGGGATCAGCTTCGTTGTCGAACAGCAGCCAGGGGCCGGTCAGATCGCGCACGTAGGTGTAGCGCCGTGTGCGGATGCCGCGGTATTCGCGGCCGCCCTTGGCGCGGACCCATTCGCCGAAGGGGGTGTAGCTGGCGATCAAGGCTGCGCCGTCGCCGGGGCTGGGGCCGCCGCGCAGGTAGCCGGAGTAATCCAACCCTTCCACGGTTTGCGGTATCGCCACGCCGGCCAGGCCCAGCAGTGTGGGCATCAGATCCTCGGTGTTGATCATCTCGTCGCTGCGCCGTCCACCTTCACCCAAGGCTGCGGGGTAATGGATCAGCAGCGGCACGCGGATGGATTCGTCCCACGGTTTCTGTTTACGGATGTCGCCGTGCGAGTGCAGCATGTCGCCGTGATCGGAAGTGAACACGACGATGGTGTCGCGTTCGACGCCGGTGCGGCGCAGCGTGTCCATCAGCCAGCCGATCGCATCATCCAGGGCGGTGCAATGGGCGTAATAACCCAGCAGTTCCTCGCGGGCCACGTCGCTTTCATCCTCCGGCACGTTGGGGCGCAGTTTGAGGGCGGCCTGGTCGTACATCGCCTTGTACTTGGGCAGCGACCACTGATAAGGATTGTGCGGCGGACCCCACGACATCACCAGTGCAAACGGCCGATCCGATTGGGCGTGGTCCTCGATGAACTGCCGGGCATCGAGCGTCTGGGCGAAAGCGTCGTAGCCCGGCCAGTAGCGCAGCGTCGGATCGTCGTCCGCGTAGTACGGCGAGTGATGATAGACATGCGTGCACTCGAGCACCTTGAAATAGTCGAAGCCGCGCCGGCGTTCGGGCGGGATGTAGGTTGTGCGGCCGTGCCCGTCGATGTGCCACTTGCCGATGTAGGCTGTGTCGTAACCCGCATCGCGCAGCACTTCACCCAGGCAGGGTGTCTTGGGTTCCAACGGCACATCATTGACAAACAGGCCGTGCGTCAGCGGCCGCTGCCCGGTCATCAGCGTGGCGCGGTATGGACTGCACACCGGACAGATGGACACCGCGTGCGTGAAGTTGACGCTGCGGCTTTCGAGCTGATCGAGGTGAGGTGTGATGACGTTGGGATCGCCGGCGTAACCGGTGGCATCGGCCCGCCACTGATCGGCGAACACGAACACAATGTTCGGCCTCCGCGGCGGCTCGGCGGCCACGGCTGAATGAGCTAGTGTGGCAGCCAGGGGAACCGCAGCCAACGTCCGCAGCCCCGTCACGGTGAATCGGCGATCAGCCATGATGTGGTCCCTCGCTCAGATGCAGCGCAGTCAAGTTGTTGAGAAAATGTCACCAGAGCTGGTGTTTCGCGCTGCTGTACCAGCTTCGATTCGATCGAGCCCGCGCGGCAATGATACGATATCGGGGCATGGACTGGTCGTTTCTATTGCAGATTCTGATCCTGCTGGGCGCGGCGGTGGCGCTGGGCGCGGTGGCGGAGCGGTTGCGCCAGAGCATGATCGTCGGCTTCCTGCTGGCGGGCATGGCGGTGGCGCCGTGGATTGAATCGCGCGAGCTGGTGGCGGGGCTGGCGGAACTGGGCGTGGCCCTGCTGCTGTTTTCCATCGGGTTGGAGTTCAGTTGGCAGAAGCTCAAGCGGCTGGGAAGCGCAGCCCTGCTGGGCGGGTTCTTTCAGATCGCGCTGACCATGCTGGGCTTTGCGGCGGTGGTCTTTGGCCTGCGCGGCAGCGTGGGGCAGGCGGCGGTGGTGGGCGGAGCGGCGGCGCTGTCCAGCACGGCGGTGGTGTTGCGCACGTTGGGATCGCGCGGCGAGATCGATTCGGTGCACGGGCGCATGAGCCTGGGCATTCTGCTGCTGCAGGACATCGCGGTGGTGCCGCTGGTGCTGCTGATCGATTCGCTGTCCCCCCCGCCCCCGGAAGTGAACAGGCGGCAGGCGCAGGCGCCATCATGTTGGTGCTGGTCAAAGAGTTGTTCTTTGCGGCGTTGCTGGTGGGGACGTTTGTTCTGGTGGCGCGTTATGTGCTGCCGCGGATCACGCGCTCGCGTTCGGTGATGGGCAATCGCGAGCTGCCGATTCTGCTGGCGGTGGTGATGGCGTTGGGATCGGCGTGGCTGTCAAAAGAGTTGGGGCTGAGCCCGGCATTGGGGGCGTTTCTGGCGGGCGTGATCATCGGTGAATCGCCGCTGGCCACGCAGATTCGCGCCGATGTCGGGGCGCTGAAAACGCTGTTTATGACGCTGTTTTTCTCATCCATCGGCATGCTGGCGGATCTGGGGTGGATGGGCCGGCACCTGCCGCTGCTGCTGGCGGTGACGGCGGCGGTGATCGTGGGCAAGACGTTGATCGTGTGGCTGGTGGGCCGGCGGCTGGGCATGGCCCATCGTCACGCCATCGCGGCGGGATTGTGCTTGGCACAACTGGGTGAGTTCAGCTTCGTGATCGCCAGCCAGGGAACGCAGATGCTCAGCGAGTCGGCGTTCAAGCTGCTGGTGAGTGTGACGCTGGCGACGCTGCTGGTGACGCCGTACCTGATTCGTTATGGGCCGGCGCTGGGAGCGGCAGTGGAGTCGGTATTGCGGCGGCGCGGCTGGTTGCGCGGCGGTGTCAAGGATGAGCCGGCCGGGCAGGAGGCAACGCTGTCGGATCACGTGATCGTGATCGGCTTCGGGCCGGCGGGCCGCGAGGTGGCCGAGGCGCTGGAAGGGCAGTCGGTGACCGTGGTGGTCATCGATCTGAACGTGCGTTCGGTGATGGAGGCCCGCAATCACGGGCGGCGTGCCCTCGTCGGTGATGCCGCCCAGGCTGAAGTGCTCCAGCATGCCCAGGTTTCCTCAGCCCGTGAAGTGGTAGTCACCTTGCCGGACCATCGCGCTGCGATCGCAGCGGTGCAGCAGGTGCGGGCCTTGGCGCCGCAGGCGAGGATCATCGCCCGGGCTCGCTACAACCTGTATGCCGAGCAGATCGCCACGGCCGGCGCGCATGTGGTGGTGGCGGAGGAGACCAGCGTGGGCCAGGCCCTGGTGGTGGAGGCGAGCAAGCGGGCGTGAGCCGTGGTGGTTATAAGACCACACATAACCGACTGAGGGTAAATAGATGGAATGCGGAAAAAAATGAGCTTAATTTACACGTTCGATTCATCAAACTACCCCCATTAAAACGATAAACACATAGCGTGAATTTGCCATCGCAGGCATGATGCACGGCAAAGAGCTCGTTCGCCACAGTAGCCGGCGACACACCAAACTGACATCACCCAGTTCCCCTGGTCGTCTGATGACTGGACCCCCCCAACGACCAGGGGACGTTTTTTATCCGGATCGTGTCGGCCGGGCTTCACTTTCTAACGTAATTACAGCCCGGGTAGCCTAAACCCCGCGCGGCGGCAGGCCGATGCCTACGACATGTCTGGATTTGTACCCTATCTGCTGGTGGTGGAAGACGATCCGGACACCGCGGATTTGATCTGCGAGACGCTGGCTGACCATTTCGGCTCGCCCTGCACGCAAAGGGCGGCCACCCTGAGCGAAGCCTGTCAGTTGAACCCCCAGGATTTCGATCTGGTGTTGTCCGATATGAACCTGCCCGACGGCACGGGCATCGACGTGCTGCAACACGTGCTGGGTCAGTGTCCCGATAAGCCGGTGGTGCTGGTCACGGGTGAAGGGATTCTGGAAAACGCCATCAACGCCATTCGCCAGGGCGCATACGACTACGTGGTCAAAGCGGGCGATTACCTGTTCGCCATTCCCATCGTGGTGGAGAAGAACCTGGAGCTGCACCGCATCAAGCGGCAGAATGCCCATCTGCTGGAGCAGTTGCGGCGCATGGCGGCCACCGATCCGTTGACCGGCCTGGCCAACCGCCGCGCCTTCGCCCAGGCCCTGGACCGCCACGTGGCCGAGGCCCTGCGTCGCGATCACGACCTGGCTTGTCTGATGATCGACCTCGATCACTTCAAGCAGCTCAACGACACCTTCGGCCATCCCCAGGGCGACGTAATTCTCGAGCGCATGGGGCGCATCCTGGAAGCCAACTGCCGGCAGATGGACCTGGCCGGGCGTTTCGGCGGCGACGAGTTCATCGTGCTGCTGCCGGACACCGATCCGCAGCGGGCCATGCAGGTGGCTGAGCGTATCAGCGAGAAGTTCGACCAGATGGCTGCCCGGGAATTGCCCAATACGCAGAAGCGCGTCTCGCTGAGCATCGGCATCGCCACCATGAAAAGCGCCCGTTGCGTCAACAGCGAGCAGTTGGTGCGTTGCGCTGATCAGGCTCTTTATCGGGTCAAGAATCACGGTAAGGCCGGCCTGCACTTGTACATCTGCGACCCGTCAGCCGCCGAGCCGGACACGGTCTGAGCCGAGCGCCCATTTTCATTTTTCTCGCGGATGGGAAAACCCATCAAGTCGGCTCCGCTTTATCCCGATATAGGTATCGTTCAGTCAGTGGGGTGGTCCAGTTCTGGGGCCTTGATCGCCATGTTCCGCGATCAAGCCGCCCCTCTCAACCTCGTGCCACAGATCGACCGCCCCTGTCTCGCATGTTATTCGCCATCAGGAGCGGTTCGATGAAGATGAACAAATCCGTTGCCTACGCTGCCGTGGCCCTGGCGTATCTGGCGACGCGCCGCAAGGAAGGCCCCATTCAGGCTCGGCAGGTCGCTGCCCACCTGGAAATTCCCGTCGATTCCACACTCAAAATCCTTCAGGCCCTGGCCCGCCATCAACTGCTGCGCAGCACGCTGGGACGCAGCGGCGGTTATGTCATGGATCGTGATCCAGCCGGACTGACTCTGCTGGAGGTCGTCGAGGCGCTCGACGGCCCCATTCAGCCGGCCATTCCCATCGAGGGCAGTCATCCCGCCTTGGCCGCCTGCGCGGAGCGGTTGCACGGGGCCTGCCGCGACACCATTCAACAGTTGCGCCAGGCCCTGGCCCAGTGCACGATCGCCGATCTGCTCGCCGACGCCCCGGCCGGTCAACTGGTGGCGGCTGGTTAGCGGACCTTCTAATCCGCAATTATCCGCAACCGGCTATGCAGTTCGACCGCGAACCGGTCGATGCTGAGTGCAGCAACCGATTTTTTTACAAGTCGGCTGGTGTTGTTTCGCGTGGGGGGGTCCAACCGCGCCAGCGCGGTGGTGCCTCTGGAGCCAGGCATGCCTTCGGACCCACACAACCCAGACCTGCTGCAAGTGATCGTGTCGACGGATCGACTGACCGCCGAGTTATCCATTCCTGCCGACACCGATCCCAGCGAGCTGACCCGTGAGCATCTGGACAAGATGCTCGAAGAAGCTGAAATCCAAATCAGCGACGACGTCTCGCAGCGGCTCGATGCCCTGCTGGCCACCCCGCGCACACCCGGCAAATCCAGCAGCGGCGTCATCGCCCAGGGCACGCCGCCACGACATGGCGCCGACGGCACCGTCGAGTGGACCATCGACAAGTGGCACGAAAAACAGGTCGCCCGCAGCAATTCCCACTACGATCGCTCCGCCTTCATCATGGTCGAAGCCGGGCAGAAGCTCGGCTGCCTCATCCCGCCCGATGCTGGCGAGGATGGCTGCGACGTCTCGGGCAAACCCATTCCCGCCCGAGCCGGCAAACCCGCCCTGCTGCGCCTGGATGACACGATCAAAGTCGACGACGAGGGCAACCTGATCGCCAACGTGCCCGGGCTGTTCGCCCGCAAGGATCGCACCGCACGCATTCAGCAGGTGTTGCAGATCAACGACGGCGTCGATTTTTCCACCGGCAATATCGAGTTTGCCGGCTCCGTGGTGGTCAACCGCGGCGTCAAGGATTGTTTTTACATCAAAGCCAGCGGCGACGTGGAAGTGCGCGGCCTGGTGGAAGCGGCCTCGCTGGAAGCCGGCGGCGATGTGATCGTGGCCGGCGGCTTTGCGGGCCGCGAGCAGGGCAAGGCCACCGTCGGCGGCAACCTGCGCGGACGTTACCTCGACGGCGTCAGTGCCGAGGTCCGACACGACCTGATGATCGACCGCGAAATCATCAACTGCCAGATCGTCGTCCACGGCGGCGTGTCCATGAAAAGCGGCTCCATCATCGGCGGACACCTGACCGTCACCGGTCCCGTGCACGTGGCCAACCTCGGTTCCAACGGCGGCGTGCAGACCAACATCGTCGTCGGCACCGTGCCCCGGCTCGAACCGTTGCTGAAGGAACTTCAGGATCTGACCGCGCAAGTGCAAAAGAATCACCAACACCTCAGCAAGGAGCTGGAGACCATCAAGCGCATGCCCGCCCGCGATCGCCAGAACGACACCAACCGCCAGAGGATCCAGCACGTCGCCAGCGAGTTGCCTGCTGCGCAGGAGCTGCTGGAGAAAACGCAAACGGCATTGGAAGCTGTGCAGCGGAAGATTGACTCGCTGCGCGTGGTCGACGTCCAGGTGGAAAAAATGCTGCATGCCGGGGTCATCTTCCACTTCGACAAGCGCAGCTATCGCATCAAGGATTCGTATCCCGGCCCCATCCGCATCCGCATCGACCGCGAGGGCGTGCCCGTCTATCGCACCACGGCCAGCGGCGGCCCCCTGGTCGAGATCAGCGAACCGTTCACCCGTAAAGCCGCCTGAACAACCGGGCAGCGGATGTTTACAACCGTTCAAGACGATCCGGCCGCGCGCCATGGCGTCATCGTTTGCGTTTGGTTTTTGCATTTCATATCTTCCAGCGGTCCACGTTTCGTCATGGGTCGACATCACGTTCTAACGACCTCAAGGGGGGGGGTATCTGGTTCGACATGCATATGAACTGGATTGATCTGGCGATCATCATTGCGTACCTCGTCGGCATCACGGCCGTCGGCGTGTGGTCGGCGCGCAAGCGGGAGGACTCGTCCAGCGGATACTTTCTGGCCGGGCGTTCGCTGCGCTGGCCGATGATCGGGCTGGCGCTGTTTGCCACCAACATCTCCACGGTGCACCTGATCGGGCTGGCCTCCAGCGGGTTCTCCGACGGCATGGTGGTGGGCAACTTCGAGTGGATGGCGCCGCTGATGCTGATCCTGCTGGGGCTGGTGTTTGCGCCGTTCTATTTCCAGCGCGGTATCGCCACGTTGCCGGAGTTTCTGGAAGGCCGCTTTGGTCCCGGGTCGCGCACGTTCCTGGCGTTCATGGCGGTGCTGGGGGCGTTGTTCATCCACATCGGCGTCACGCTCTACGCCGGGGCGGTGGTGTTTCAGAGCTTCGTCAACATCGGCATCGTCTGGTCCATCCTGATCGTGGCGGGGTTGACCGTGATCTACACCGTCATCGGCGGCCTCAAAGCGGTGGTGGTGACCGAATCGATCCAGACCGTGCTGCTGCTGGGCGGGGCGGTGGCGGTGACGCTGTTTGGAATTGCAGCCTTGGGCAAAGCGGGCATTGGATCGCTGGAAGAACTGCGGGCAGCAGCCAAACCTCAACAGTTGAGCATGATCCGCAGCGAAGGCGGTTATGCGTGGTACGCCATGCTGCTGGGCTATCCGGTGCTGGGCATCTGGTACTGGTGCAGCGATCAGACGATCGTGCAGCGGGTGCTGGGCGCGGGCAGTCAGCGCGACGCGCAGCTTGGGCCGATTTTTGCGGGGTTTATCAAAATTCTGCCGGTGTTCGTGATGGTGCTGCCGGGGGTGATCGCCTACGTGCTGTTTCGTGATCAGATCGCAGCCAATCCGGATGCGACGCTGGTGGTGCTGGTGCAGCGGTTGCTGCCGGTGGGTCTGCAGGGGCTGGTGGTGGCGGGGCTGCTGGCGGCGCTGATGAGCACGGTGGCCGGGGCGCTCAACTCCACCGCCACGCTGGTGAGCATCGATATCGTCAAGCGCCTGCGCCCGGGCACGAGTGATCGCGCGCTGGTGCGCATCGGGCAGGTGACGGTGGTGGTGGTCATGCTGGCGGCGATCGCCTGGTCCACGCAGGGCGAACGCTTCGGGGGCATCTTCGGCGGCATCAACCAGATGATCGCGGTGCTGGCGCCGCCGATCAGTGTGGTGTTCCTGTGGGGCGTGCTGTGGCGGCGCGGCACATCCGCGGCAGCGCTGACGACGTTGATCGGCGGTTTCCTGCTGGGCGCCGTGGTGTTTGCCGTGGACTTTCCAGCCGTGTCGCGCCTGTTGATCGGCGTCAACGAACAGGGCGATCCCATTCAATACATCACCCACGTCTGGGGCATTCCGTTCATGCTCCAGGCCTGGTGGTTGTTTGTCATCTGCTCGATCCTGTTCGTGCTGGTGAGCCTGATCACGGCTCCGCCGCCGTGTGAGTGTGTCGAGCGCTACTGCTGGTCGAACCCGCTGGCCATGATCGCAGGCCGGCCGTTCCGTGGATTGTTCGATCCGCGCGTGCTGTCGCTGTTGCTGTTGGTTTTGCTGGGCGTCTGCTACTACATCTTCGCATGAGGTGCGTCATGAAAAGACTCGCAATCGCGGTGCTGTTGACAGTGTTGGGCGGGTGCCAGAGCGCACCGCCGCAGCGCTACGGCATGATCGTCGGGCTGAAGGAAGAGCAGGTCGAGGCGTACAAGCAACTGCACGCCGATGCCTGGCCGGGTGTGTTGGCCCAGCTCGATCGCTGCCACGTGCGCAACTATTCCATCTGGCTGGTGCAGGTGCGCCCGGGCGAACACCTGCTGTTCGGTTATCTGGAATACGACGGCAAGGACTTCGACGCCGACATGGCTGCGATGGGTGAAGATGAAACCACGCGCCGCTGGTGGAAGGTGACCGGCCCCATGCAGCAGCCGATCCCCACCGCCGGGCCGAACGAGCAGTGGGTGATGATGCAGGAAGTTTTCTATCACGATCCCGCCCGTCCCGATGCCGGGTTGATGCCTCCGCCCAAGGGCATCGAGGCCGGCAAAGCTGAGTGATTCACCATGAACTGCCGCACCATGACGCCACGCCAGCGCATTCTCGCCGCCATCGCCCACCGCGAAGCCGATCGTGTGCCGGTGGACCTGGGCGCTACGCCCTCCAGCGGCATCAGCGCAATTGCCTACAACAAGCTGACCTCGCATCTGCAACTCGACGTGGGGCCGGCCAAAATCTACGACGTGGTGCAGCAACTGGCGCAGGTCGATGACGCGGTGCTCGATCACTTCGCTATCGACGTGATCGACCTGGGGCGAACGTTCAACACGTCGGCCGGCGACTGGAAGCCGATACAATTGAGTGATGGCAGCACGGCGTTGCATCCCCAATGGTTCACCCCGCGCCGCGAAGACGATGGATCATACACCGCGCTGCACGCTGACGGCACACCCATCGCCATGATGCCGGCCGGGGGCACGTTCTTCGACCAGACGTGTTTTCCTTACGTCGATGGCTATCCCGATCAGTTCGACGATCTGGACGCAGCGATGGGCAAGGTGCTCTGGTCCGCGTTGGTGCACAGCCCGTGGGATCATGCGGGCGAGCCGGATTTCTGGCAGACGCTGCGCTCCCACGCCATCAAGCTGCGGCAAACCAGCGACCGGGCCGTCATGATCGTGGCCGGTTGCAATCTGTTTGAGTGGGGCACGTTTCTGCGGCGGATGGACAATTTCCTGATGGACCTGGCAGCCGAGCCGGACCACGTGCAGCGGCTGCTCGATGCACTGATGCAACGGCACCTTGCGATGCTGGAGAAACTCTGCGCGGCGGTGGGCGACGTGGTGGACATCATCCGCTTCGGCGACGACCTGGGCATGGACGGCGGGCCGTTCATGTCGCCGGACACGTACCGCAAGCTGTTCAAGCCGCGCCACGCGCAACTTTGCGCTTACGTACACAAGCACTCGCAGATGCACACTTTCCTGCACTCCTGCGGCGGCATTCGTCCGCTGCTGCCCGATCTGATCGAAGCGGGCTTCGAGATCCTCAATCCCGTGCAGACCAATTGCACCGGCATGGAAGCAGCGCAGCTCAAGCGAGACTTCGGCGATGCGGTCACCTTCTGGGGTGGTGGGGCGGACACGCGACACGTGCTCAACCGCAAAAGCCCGCGCGAGGTGGCGGATCACGTTAAACAGCGGCTGGACATCTTCTCGCCCGGCGGCGGGTACGTGTTCAACACCATCCACAACATCCTGCCCGAAGTGCCGCCGCAGAACATCGCAGCCATGTTCGAAGCTGTGGCGAACTTCAACGCAAGCTGAAGCGGTCGGGGCGGATCACCCGCAGCGCCCCGCGACATCGCCTCGGAGGCGGGCCTGTTGTACGATGTCCCCTTACCATGCATGACAAGGCGCGACATCAGTGGCTGAGCGCTTGGGCGGGAGTGGTCAGCAGACATCCGTGGCCGATCCTGGGGGCGGCGATGCTGCTGGCGGTCGCGTCGGTGGCCATCTCGCTGCTGTGGTTGCGCTTCGAGCCGGACCGCAACGCTCTGATCTCGCAGGAGCTGGACTTCAATCGCCGCTACCTGACCTGGATCAACACTTTCCGCGGCGAAAGCGACATGTACGTGGTGGTCGACACCCACGACAGGGCGGGCCAGGCTGACGCGCACACGGCTGAGCAGGCGCGGCAACTGGTCAGCGATCTGGGCAAGGCGCTGGCGGACGATCCGGACGTGGAGTGGGCGACCTGGGGGTTCAGCCAATCGCAGATCAGTCCCAAGGCCATGCGCCTGGAGCCGGCCGAGCAATTCGATGCCCACCTGCAGGAGATCGGCGAAGGCGCACAACTGTTGCTGGGCAGTGATTCACCGGCAGCGTTCTTTGCCGCCATGTTGGAGCAAATGCAGAAGCGGATGTTCGTGGCCGGTGATCAGCCGACCGCCGATCCGCAGGAGATCGGCTTCTTTGTCGGGTTGCTCCGCGCCATCGACAAGCGGCTGACCACGCCCCCCGACCAGCCGGTGGATTTGATGGCGGCCACCATGATGGGCGCTGGGAACCTTGGTGATGATTACAAAGAGCCGTGGCAGTACCTGGTCACGCCCAACGATCGCCTGCTGCTGATCCGCGTGACGCCCAAGCTGGACAAGCAGGCGATGAACCCCTTCGGCAAGCCCATCGCGCGCGTGCGGCAACTGATCGAGGAATACCACGCCAAATATCCCACCGTGCCGTTCGGACTCACCGGCATCGACGTGATCGACACCGACGAAACCACGGCCGTGCAGCACGACTCGACGGTGGCGTCCATCGTGGCGGCGGTGGCCATCGCGGTGCTGCTGATCCTGGCTTTTCACAGCTTCCGTCTGCCGCTGGTGATGATGACCGCTTTGGGCATCGGCATCGCCTGGACCTTCGGCTTCACCACGTTGGCTGTCGGACACCTGCAGGTGATCAGCATCACGTTCACCATGATCCTGCTGGGGTTAGGCGTGGCCTTCGCCATCCACCTGGCCAGCCGCTTCGAAAGTGTGCGCCACAATTACCCCGATGACGTGGAGGGCATGGCGGACGCGCTGCGCGACACGTTCGCCGCCACCGGCCCGGGCGTGCTGACCGGCGCGGTGACCACAGCCGCGGCGTTCGCCACCACCTTGTTCACCGACTTCCGCGGCGTGGCGGAGATGGGCCTGATCGCGGCGGTGGGCGTGTTGCTGTGCCTGATCGCCATGTTCAGCGCCTTCGCGGCCCTGCTGCGCCTGATGAAGTGTCGCCATCACCAGGTCGTGCGCATGGAGGATCGCTTCGTCCATTTCTACGAGGACCGCTGGATCATGCCGTTCGTGCGGCATCCGGTGTGGACCCTGATCGCGGCGGGGCTGGTGTTCATTGCGTCGCTGTGGGCTATCGCCCAGATGCGCTTCGACTACAACCTGCTGGCCCTGCTGCCGCGCGATCTGCCCAGCGTGCAGTGGCAGCAGCACATCGCTCGTGAAGGTGAGCAGTCGATCTACACGGCCGTCAGCATCGTCGATTCGCTGCAGGAGGCAGCCGCGCGAGCGGACCAATTCCGAGGGCTGGACAGTGTCGAATCGGTGGGCGGCATCACGGAAATTATTCCGCACGATGACGAAGCGCGGCGAAAGCGCATCATCGCTCTGCGGAACATCATTGAGCACACCAGGCCCAAGCTGAGCCTGGAGCAACCCATGCCGCTGATGGCGCAGTTGACCAGCGCCCAGTTCAGTTTCCCCGCCTTCCTGGGCAACCTGCCCGAAGCAGACCGCCGCGCGTGGCAGCCCATCCAGGATGCCCTCAACCACCTGGTGCAGACCAACCGCGAGCTGACCGAGGGACAGCGGCAGGTGCAATTGCTCGCCCTGCAGAGCGACTACGAGAAGTGGCAGCGCGATACCCGCGGTTACCTGCTGACCGTGCTCGATCCATCGCCCATCACCGTCGAGGATCTTTCACCAGCCGCCCTGCGTTCCTATTACGCCGACACACCTTCGGGAAGAAAGTACCTGCTGGAGATCAACCCCCGAGTGCCGACCGACATCGACGACCCGCTCGACCCGCGCTTCCTGGGCCACTTTGTGAAACAGGTCGAGTCGGTCGATCCGCAGGTCACCGGCGTCATCGTGCAGGTCTATCACAGCGGCGACCTGATCCGTCGCTCGTACACGGAAGCCGGGGCGATGGCCCTGGTGATCGTGTTCGTGCTGGTGTGGATTGACTTCCGCAAGCTGACCGATGCCGCAGCCACGCTGGTGCCGGTGGCGGTGGGGTTCGCTGCGACGTTCGGCGTGATGTACCTGGCCGGCCTGGCGGGGTTCGAGAACATGACCATCAACCCCGCCAACATCATCGTGCTGCCGCTGATGTTCGGCATCGGCGTGGACTTCGGCGTCCACATCATCCACCGCTATCGCCAGGACCGCGACACCCGCCCATTGGGCCTCTCCGGCGGCACCGGCAAGGGCGTTTCGCTCACCGCTTACACCACCATGATCGGCTTCGCGGCCATGATGTTCGCCCACCACCGCGGGCTCTACAGCCTCGGCTTTGTGCTCACCGTCGGCATCGGCATGACCATGCTCTCCTGCTGGACCATCATGCCCGCCTGGCTGGAGCTGCGCCGCCGCCGCATCAAGGATACGCCGTCCGAGCCCTCGGCCTGGTAGCGTTCCAGCCCGCCGGGTCAACTGCGTTGCAAATCCAGCAAAAATCCAGCGTGTTTCCGCCCCGGCCCTGCGGTACGCTGGTGCATGCCATGACACCCAAACAACGACTGCTGGCCACCGTGCGCGGCGAGAAACACGACCGCGTGCCCGTCACCCCCATCGTCATGCAGTGGGCCGCCCACCACATCGGCCGCAGCTATCGCGATTACTACCTCGACGGCCACATCCTCGCGGCGGGCCAGGTGGCGGTGATGCAAGACTTCCACACCGACTGGGTCAGCGTCATGTCCGATCCCTGGTGCGAAGCGCAGGCTTTCGGCATGGAGTTTGACTGGCCGGATGAGGGCGTGGGCGTGCCGCGCGATCGACTGCTCAAAGAGCCGAAGGATGTCGGGAAGTTGACGACGTTCGATCCGATGGCCCATCTGCGCCCGCGCGGGCGCATTGAGTGCATCATCGACGAGAAAGCGGCTGTGGGCGACGACGTGGCGGTGTGCGGCTGGGTGGAAGGACCGATCGCTGAGTACGCCGACCTGCGCGGATTGCAGGATGCGATGGTCGATCTGATCGACGATCCGAAAATGTTCCATGCCGCCAGCGAGCGGATCGTGGACAACGCGATTCACTTCGCCCGCAAACAGGTCGAGGCCGGGGCTGACATCATCGGCGTGGGTGACGCGGCCGCCAGCATCATCGGGCCGCAGTTGTTCGAGGAACTGGTCTGGCCGTGGGAGCGCAAGCTTTTCGCGGCGATTCACGACATGGGCGCCCTGGTCAAGCTGCACATCTGCGGCAACATCAACGCGCTGCTGCCGCACCTGGCCACCGTCGGCACCGACATCCTCGACATCGACTACATGGTCCCCCTCGATCGTGCCCGCGCCATCGTCGGCGACCAGATCACATTATGCGGCAACTTCGATCCGGTCAGCGTGCTCAAGGATGGTACCCCGCAGCAGATCGCTGCCGCCGCCCAAAAGTGCATCGACGATGCCGGCGGACCCGACAGCCGCTTCATCCTCCAGCCCGGCTGCGAAGTGCCCCCCGGCACCGCCGTCGAAAACCTTCGTGCCTTTTGCCCCCCTGCCCCCGCCCCCGGAAGTGAATAGCGCGAGCCATCCGCCTGCTACGCGGAAAAAGCCAAAGGGGCGGCCGCAGATTACACAGATTGCGCAGATTCAAACAAGACAGAACCGCGGATGAGCGCGGATAAGACGCGGATTCACGCAGATGGCCATGGAGCGTGATGGTTTTATTCGCGTTCATCGGCGTTCATCCGCGGTTGCCCCTGTTTCTTAATCTGCGAAATCTGTGTAATCTGCGGCTGATTCTTCGTGTCCTTCGTGCCTTCGTGGCTGGTTCCCGCACTCGTTTTTGTGAAAGGTCAACGTGATGAAGATGCGTCCCCTCGGTGCTTCCGGCATACAGGCTTCCGTGGTCGGCCTCGGTGCCTGGGCCATCGGCGGCTGGACCTGGGGCGGCGACGATGAGGCTGAATCCATCCGCGCCATCCACGCTTTCCTCGATGCCGGCGGCAACCTGATCGACACCGCACCCATCTACGGCTTCGGCCACAGCGAAGAAGTCGTGGGCAAAGCCATCGCCGATCGCCGCGACAAGGTGGTCCTGGCCACCAAGTGCACCATGCGCTGGGATCTGAACGCGCAGCAGTTGAAACGAGCCTTCAAGAAATTCTCCACCACCAGGACCATGGCCAACTGGGGGGGATTGGATCAGCCCGACAGCTTCGACGTTTACATCTACAGCGGCCGCGACGGCATCCGCCAGGAAGTCGAACAGAGCCTCAAGCGCCTGCGCACCGATGTGATCGATCTCTACCAGACCCACTGGCAGAACGACGCCACCCCCATCGAAGAGCGCATGGGCGCCCTGCTGGAACTGAAAAAGGAAGGCAAGATCCGCGCCATCGGCGTCTCCAACGCCACCGTGGAGCAAATCGACGCCTATCGCAGCTTCGGCCAACTCGACAGCGATCAGGAGCTGTACTCCATGCTCGATCGCAAATTTGAACAGTCGAACCTGCCTAAGTGCGCGGCCGACAACATTGCCTTCCTCGCTTATTGCCCCCTGGCCCAGGGTCTGCTCACCGGTAAAATCACGCTCGACCGCGAATACCCCGAAGGCGATCAGCGCCGTTACAAGGACCGCTTCAAGCCCGACAATGTGCGCAAGGTGCTGGCCATGCTCGACCCCATGCGCCCCATCGCTGACAAGCACCAGATCAGCCTCACGCAACTGACCATGGCCTGGACGCTGGCGCAGACCGGCTGCTCGCACGTGCTGTGCGGCTCGCGCAATGCCCAGCAGTCGATCGACAACGCCGGCGCCGGCTCGGTAACCCTCAGCGATGAGGAATTAGCCACCATCACCCGGGCCGTCGCCTCCTACACCGGCGTTTAACCGCGCACCCGAGACGCACCCCACACTCCACGCACGCCCCCACGCACCCCAAACGCGCTTCGCACTCATAGCTTCCCGCCGCCACCCATCAACCGCAAAACAGTAATACGGTTTACGAAAAAACTTGGGCGTGCCTGCATGAGCTGGTATGCGTACCGGCCGGCATGCCGACTGAAGTCAGCACGCCCGGAAGCATGAGTTTTTGGTGGGATTGATAGAACCTCACCCTCGCTTTGGCTTGAAATGTAATTTCGTATTTAACTTAAATATGATCTTGTTACCCAGCCGGCACGAGGCGGCGGCGGGGTGGTGGTGGGGTGGAGATGGGGGGTGCTGCGGGTGGTGCGCGGGGTAGAGACGGGCGTAAGATGACGGGATGCGTTTGAAGCTGCATGAGCTGCTGGAGTCATTCGATGGCGTGTGGTCCAGCCCGCAATGGGGCGGCCGGGCGTATAAGATCGGGCCGCAGCGCAAGCCCAAGCTGTTTGCTTTCGTGTACGAAGATAAAGGCCGCTGCATGGTGGAGTTCAAGCTGCCCCCGGAAGCAGCCGGTCAGGCGGTGCAGCGCTACCGCTGGGTGGTGCGCCATCCCTGGTCCAACCTGCGCCGCAGCGGATGGGTGCAAGTGACCTTTCAGCGCTCTGCGCAGCTCGGGCCGCTGGGCAAACTGTTGACACAGACGCGGCAACTGTTTGCGAGCACCAGTACGCCGGTGCGTGACAAACCTCGGGCCCGCGACCCGGTGGCGGCAAGGATCGAATCGGTGATGCGGCAGGCCCGCCAGCGTGGTCTGCGTCCGCAGGATGGTGATGTTTGACACGTGCCGCGGGCTGCGCCAGGATGGAGGGCCAGCCCCGGGAGAGGTGTCCGAGCGGCTGAAGGAGCCGGTTTCGACAACCGATCTGCCCGGGGCGCAAGAACAATTAGGTAACGTACGATATTTTTCGCATCCATGAGCAAGCCGTT
>CAYYGM010000052.1:0-27685 GCA_964471555.1 uncultured Phycisphaeraceae bacterium | reverse complement strand
GACAGGCGCGTCGCCTTCCGGCTCTACGGGGCCTTGACGATGCCGGCCTTCCCCCGCCCCCGGAAGTTGTGCGCTGCGCAAGTGGTGCATTCAGGGGTGGTGATCGCTTCGCTGCGCGCGTGGCGGGTTTGGGCCGATCGGACCCGTCATGCGCCAGTGAGGTGATTTTCGATTTTGCGATTGATGATTTGCGAATGTTCACAGTATGCGTCGATCCAAACAAACGCCCCAGTTCCTTACAAGGCTGTTATTAGTTTTTTAGAAAACTAATAACAGCCCGATCGTCAATCGGGCGGGCACAGCAACAGATACTGCCGCTGGAGCAACCATCAATCCATGCCCCGTTTCATCTTCAATGTGTTCAAAAACCACTGCGGTTTCGTTTTGCATTGCCTCAGTTGTTTCACCGGCGGCGAAGGTGAGACATCAGCAGCAGGCTTGCGCCGATCAACAGTGCGGTGGCCGGCTCGGGGATGGCCAGGGCGCTGAGCGCCTCATCGAAAGTGATATCAGGTCCGACGCCATATCCCCAGTTGTCGCCGATGATTTGCAGGTCAGCCAGGCCGACGTTGCCGTCACCGGTGAAATCGCCGGTGGCCCAGGTGGCGGTGGTGGACTGCCAGTGATCGCCGAGGATCTGCAGGTCGGCGAGGTTGACGAAGTTGTCGCCGTTGGCATCGCCGGGATGCAGGATGGTGGTGGCATAGAGATCGATGAAGGAAAGCTCAGCGTTGGAGTTACTGCTGGTGAACTGCACGACGATGATGGCGTCGGAGTAGTCGCCGCTGTAAGCCAGAGGCGCGGTGTTGCCCAGGAGCGTTTGGCCGGCCACCGCGAAAGTGGCGCTGCCGCCGTTGCTGCCGTTGGGGGTGAGTGTGATGGTGAAGTTCCAGGGACTGGACACGGAAGGATTGCTGAGCGGATAGACATAGGGCCCGCCCGCGCCGTCCGCACCCAGGCTCAGGCCCAGGCCGCCGGCATCCCAACTGGTGACATAGACGCCGGCATTCCAGGCGCCGGTGCTGGGGTTCCAGTAGCTGCGGGGCATGAGTCCGATTTCGGCGTAGGAGACATTGGAGTGGGACAGGCCGGTGACCTTGCCATGCAATTCCACGGTGTGGCTCTGAGCGTCGATGCCTGCGGTGGTGGTGGCGCCGACCGCATACCCACCGGTGACCGGCTGAACCGCCAGTGTGCTGTTGGGCATCGAGATGGTCTGGGCCCGGGCAGCACCTGCCAGAACCGACAGCGCCAGACTGACCGCCACAAAGCACAACTTTCGGATACACATTGGGGTTTCTCTTCCAGGCGCGGCCATGCATTCGCGCTTCATCATTTTTACACCACGCACCGGCCCAGGTCCACCAATTCAAAAAACTTTCCCGCCGTGTGAATGGCGATGCCATTTACCGCAAATGATCGTATTTGCTTAACAGATCAGCCCTTACATCATCGCCGTCCGTCGGCTCCAGCCGCTTGACCACCCGCGGCGGATTGCCCACCACCACGGTGTACGGCTCCACGTCCCGGCTCACCACCGTCTTGCAGCCCAGCACGCAGCCCCGCCCCAGCGTCACGCCCGGCAGCACCACGGCGTCAAAACCCACCCAGACGTTGTCCTCCAATCGCACCGGCCGCGACCGCCCCACCGTCGGCAGCCCGCGCCGCGCATCGCTCCCGGTCGTCTCCAGCGCCAAGCCGCGCTGCTCCAGTGTCATTTGCGCATCGACCCATGTGTCGGTGATCACCGCGCCCCATGCGGTCAGGCAATGGCGGCCGATCTCGATGCGCTCGTTGCAGACGATGGTCGTGCTGTTGAGACACGTAAACTCGCCGATCTCAACCCGACCACCGGCCCCAACGTGAAACGCGGTCTGATCGTACACCCCGCTGGCGCGGCCGAGCACCAGGCCCGGCTCGCGCTGCGATCGGAACATGGTCAGGCAGTATGCGCTCTCGATGAAAACGTCCGGCTCCAGATGCACATTGGCGGGAACCAGCCCTTCGTACCAGTCGTGATCCATGTGCCAGCCGGCCGCGCGGGTCATGCCTCTGCCTCCTGCACCACGGCTGGATTACCCGCCACCGTCGCCCCCGCAGGCACGTCACGCACCACCACCGAGCCCGGCCCGATCACCGCCCCGCGCCCGATGCGCACGCCTTTGAGAATCGTGGCGTTGTAACCGATCCACACGTCATCCTCGACGGTCACCGGCCTGGCGGGCGGCTGCTTCCGTTTGCTCTTGTCACCGATCGGCGAAAGCTCCACCGTGTCGCGCATGCGGCCGGCCGGGTCCAGCGGGTGAAAGTCTGAATCCACAATCGTCACGCCCCCCGCCACCATCACCCGCTTGCCCAACGTTACGCGACTGACGCAGACCAGTGAGGCGTTGGCCAGGTAGCAGTTGTCGCCGATCTCGATCAATCCATCGCGCTCCACCGCCAGCGACGTGCGCCACAAGGTGACGTTGCGACCGGTGCGAAATCCGCAGGCACTTTCCGCCCGGTAGTAACGGAACGAGTGCGAGGATTCGATGACCGTGCCGGGGCCGACCTCGATGTTGTCGGGCACGCGCCCGGGGAACCAGTCGCCGGGGATGGTCTGGCCGGGAATCAGCGGGTGCAGGGTGTTGTCGTGATCGGTCATGCGTTCACGCTCCCAGTTGTTCGATCATAGCCGCCAGAACGCGCCGGGCATCGAAACATTCCTCCGCCACCTTTCGAGCAGCGGCGGCGTGCCCGTTGATGTCCGTCATCACATTCCGCAGCGCTTCGGCGGCTGAGTCGATGTCGTCGAATGCCAGCAGTCCACGGCCGTGGGCAATGGTTCGCGTCCAGCCGGTGTCCTGCACCACCGCGGGGCGGCCGGCCGCCAGGTAACAGGCAGTGCGGCAACTGAACCAACCGGTGCGGGCGGCGACGTAGGTGTGCTTGGCGATCGAGAACTCGCCCAGCGATTGCTCGATGAAGCTGCGGTAGGCTTGCCAGTCGCCTGCACACTGCTGCGGGTCCAGCACATGCCAACCTGCTGCACTTGCTTGCGCTGCTGGGAACGGCTCCCCCGCGGTCTGCCCCACCGCCACCGCCAGCGGCACGCCGCTCGCACGCTGCGGCAAATCCATCACCTTGCGAAACTCGCGATCCTTCTGGCCCCACTGGCGACCGTCGTATTCCAGTTGCTTGCCTGCCGACCAGTTCATCAGCGTGGTGAACATGGCATCCGGCCTCGTCGGCGGCGGCGTCACCGGCCAATGCGATAAACACACGGGCTGCCGCGTCGGTCGCCAGGTCACGCCGCAGTCGGGCACCAGGCAATCTGGCGCTGCGATGTTTTCACCGAATGTGAAATGATGCGTGTGCGCCATCACCAGATCGCGCAGCCCACGACTGCCGGGGGTGAAGCCGTCGCCGGTCTGACACTGAATCTGTGTGAACATGGGATCGGAATCGATCAGCACCCGCGTGGGGATGGCCCGGTACTCATCGCGCAGAAACTGCGAGCAGGAAACATTGATAAACACGTCCGCTGATTCGCAGATCGCGCGCACCCGGGCGGCATCCATGCCGAACCATTGATCGCTGACCACATCACGATAGGCCCAGCGCTCGCCGAGCCCGAACGCCTGCATCACCGCAGCCAGGTGCTTGACGTTGCCCGAGCAATCGCCGCTGCCGCCGCTCTGGTAGATGGGCCAGAGGCACGTGTCTTCGAGATAGTAAACGTCGTGGCCCAGCTCGTGAAAACCCAGCGGATACTGGATGTAATCCCACGTCACGCCGCCGGCCGGCAGCAGGCCGAGGTAACCGCCCACCACGATGCGCAGTCGCTGCGCACCCGCTTTGCTCACCGGTGGTGTCCTGGGATCAGTCATGGCATCAACCGTTCGGCGTCAGATACCAGCGTGCGGGATCCAGCCGGCTGGTCAATCGATAATCCAGCGGGCGGCAGGCGAAGGCGAAGCGAAAGCGGATGGTCTTGAAAGGCATCGCGTCCAGTTGCTCACTGATCAGCGGCGTGCGCATGAAGCGCAGCGAGCGCATCTTCGACTTCCACTGCGCATCGGCCTCGCAGGCCACGTACCACCACGTCGCATTCAGGATATCCGCCAGCCACGCGCGATCGCGGGCCAGCATGTCCATCACCTGCCCGTCCTTGCGCACGGCGACATAGCCGACCAGTTGGTCATCGGCCGCACTGCGCATCTCCAGGCAGAGGTGCCCGCCGTTGCGATAGTTCAGGTACGCGGGTTCGCGGATCACGCCGCAGTGAATGGGCAGATTGCGCCGGGCCGCCTCCCACAGCTCCATGTACTGCGGGCCGAACTGCTCAATCAACTGAACCTGCAAGCGCGACGGCGTCGGTGGAGCAGGAGCCTCTTGATTCAAGATCAACTCGGAACAGTTGAATCTCTCCCCGTGAAACCGGGCCACGCCGATGAGCGGCGCCAGCTTCAGCAGTTGCAGCCAGGTCTGGCGGGGCATGGCGACAATCGCGGCATAACCTTTCTCCGTCCCCAGCTTGTTGCAGGCCATCAGCATCCGCACCACCGGGTGCGCGGCACTGAGTGATGACAAGCCCTGCAACCGCCGCGAAATGATCGGAGCCGCCACCAGCAAGGCGCGGCATTCCTCGTCGTCGACCACCAGGCGCAGCGGGGTCATGGCTGTCTGGGCCACGATGCGGCCCTCCGCATCCTCGCCCACCACGATCAGCGCCGGGCCGTTGGGGATGTCCACGTACCAGCGCTGCCACATCTCCGGCGTCACGTCGCCCCATTCCGCGTCGTCACGCCACAGCGCACGGATCGCCGGCAGATCCTCGGGCTGGTACTCACGAAATTCAAGGCGTGGTTGTCCGAACATTCGCATCCGCGCGGTCCTCATCCTGATCGAGGCAAAGAGTCCTCAACAAAAAGAAAGATTCGCCACGAAGACACGAAGAAATAGTCTGTTCCAACCATCCAATCTTTGTGTTCTTCGTGGCTTCGTGGCTCATTTTGTTTTCAGTTCTAAAGCATCGCCAGTTCCTGGTGCTTGTACAAGCGCGAATAGATCGCGCCGTCGTTGATCAATTGCTCGTGCCGCCCGCGCTCCACGATGCGGCCGTTCTCCAGCACGATGATCTGATCGGCCCGGCGGATCGTGCTCAGACGATGCGAGATCACGAACGTGGTGCGCCGGCCTGATGTCTCAGCCAGGCGGCGCAGGATCTCCGCTTCGGTGCGGGCGTCCACCGCCGAGGTCGGCTCATCCAAAACCAGGATGGGACTGTCGCCGACCAGGGCCCGGGCGATGGCGATGCGCTGCCGCTCGCCGCCGGACAACGTCGCCCCGCGCTCGCCCAGCACCGTGTCGTATCCGGCCGGCAGGCGACTGATGAATGCGTCAGCCTGGGCGGTTTTCGCCGCTTCGATCACCATCTCCCGCGTGATGTTCGATCGCCCGAAGGTGATGTTCTCGGCAATGCTGATGGGAAACAGGAACGGCTCCTGCAACACAAGGGCGATGCTCTGACGCAACTGAGACAGGTCCAGATCGCGCACGTCATGCCCGTCGAGCAGCACCCGCCCCTGCCACGGATCGTAAAAGCGTGACAGCAGCGCCACCAGTGTTGATTTGCCGACGCCCGTGGCGCCCACCACCGCGATGATCTGGCCCGGCTCGACCTGAAACGAGATGTCGTGCAGCACGCACTGCTGATCGCTGTGATCGCTCTGGCCGCTGTAGCCGAAGGAAACGTTCTCGTAAACCACCTGCCCGCGGACGTGATCCAACCGCACGGGATTATCCTTCTGCGGCACTTCTTCCTTGCTGTCGATCACGTCGAAGACGCGCCGGGCCTGGGCGTTGGTGGCCACCGCGGCGCCGACCGCCATGGACACAGCACTGACCGGCCCGTACAGCGCCGCGAGATATCCCAGAACCACCCACAGATCACCCACGGTCAGATAGCCCGACGAGACGCGCCAGGCGCCGACGCCCAGCACGATGGCGGTGCCGATGCCGGTGATGATGACCGTGGTCTGCTGATAGGCCGAGCCGATGCGCATGTCGCGGTTGTAGGCTTCGCCCAGGTCGCTGGCACTGTTCTGCATGCGTGACTGCTGGTACGCCTCGCGGGCAAAGCCTTGAATGATGCGCACGCCGGTGAGGCTCTGTTCGACCAGGGCCATCATCGAAGCCTGCCGCTCGTAACGCCGGCTGGTAGCGCGGTCCATCGGTTTGGCGAACAGCAGCAGCGAGATCACCAACGCCGGCACCACCGCCAAAGCGACGGATGCCAGCAGTGGATCGAGCCACAGCATGATGGTGAACATGCCCACCAGGTTGAGCAGGGAGATGACCACCGGCAGCATGACGCCGGAGACCGCGTAATGCACGACGAACACGTCGCCGCTCATGCGCTGCATCAGGTCGCCGATGGTCTGCCGCTGGTGATAGGACTGCGAGAGTCGCTGCAGCTTGGCGAACAGATCGCAGGCCAGGTCATAGACCATGTGGTAACAGAAGCCGACGGTGACCACCATGCCCAGATAGGCCGCGCCGCCCACGCCGATGACCACCACAGCCAAAGCGATGACCGACCAGACGATCAGCCCGCCCGGCGCCGTCGCCCCCGGCAGCCACGCGGCCATCGACGTCAGCCAATCGGGCCAGGGCTCGCTGGTCAGGGCATAGTCCAGGATCACCTTCACCGGCCACGGCCGGGCCAACTCAAACAACATGCTCAGCACCGCCAGCAGAAATGCCAGACTGAGCCCGCCCTTGTAACGCAACACGTAACCGAACATGCGCCCGAACGTACCCATCAGGGTCGGCCTTTCTCGGTCAACTCGCCGGCGGTCGGCGATGCGATGCGGGTCAACAGTTCATCCAACACGTGCTGCGAGGCAAAATGACTTTCCGCGATGCGGCGGGCTTCGCGGCAGTGTAAGGGATAATCCATCCGCAGTTGCCGAATCGCCTCGGCTGCTTCTTCGGGTGTGTTGAAGGCCAGCAAGCCTTTACCCGTCGGCAGCACGTTGCTGAAACCGGTGTCCTGCAGCAGCACGGGCCGGCCTGATGCCAGGTAACAGGCGCTGCGTTCGCTGAACCAACCGCTGCGGCCGATCACGTAGCCGTGCTTGGCGATGCTCCACTCAGCACGGGACTGACGGATGTAATCCTGATACGTCCAGGGATCACGGCAGACCGCCATGGGATCATCCAGCAACCAGCCGTGCTCGATCAGCTTGGCGCGGGGCGCCTGTTCGCCGCCCAGGGCCAGCGTCAGGCGCGCTGCGGTGGTGCGCGGCAGGTCGAGGTAATCTTCGAACGACTGCGACTTCATGCCGTAGCGCTGGCCGCGGTGCTCTTCGACCTTGTAGCTGTCCCATTGCATGACGGTGGTCAACGGGCCATCAACAGGCGGCGGCGAAAAGGGCCAGGCCTCCAGCGCCACCGGCTGGCGCGTCGGCTGCCAGGGCAGACCATCATCCGGCACGTGCGACACAGCGGCCGGGACGTTTTCGCCGAAGGTCACGAAACGATTGTGCTGCTTGGCCTGCTCGAACTTCCGGGAGTCGTTCAGATGCCGAACCTGCGTGAAGACCGGGTCGGTGTCGATCAGCACGCGGATGGGAACATTGACGGACCACTCCCGCCAGGGATTGACGCCCGAGACATTCAGCAGAAGATCAGCCGTGCGGCAGAACTCGACCGCGCGCTCCGCCATCGGCCCGTGCCAGCGGTTGCGGTGAGCATCGAAATAGCTCCAGTGCTCGGGCAGACCCAGCCGCTCGAACGTGCGGGCTGCGAAATTCAGGCCGAAGGTCGGATCGGTGTCCAGCACGAAGCGGACCGGGTCGTAGCAGGAGGGATAGTCGTCGCTGTCCTCGAGGAACATCACCTCGTGCCCGAGCCGGGCCAGTCCCAGGACGTAGTTGAGGTGATGCCAGGCCATGCCGCCGATCGGGCCGCGCACGATGTAACCCATCAGGACGATGCGCAGCGGCTGCCTGCGGGGCGCGGTGCGGCGGGGCTGGCTGAGGGGTGCGTTCACAGTGCCATAAATGTAGCCGCGCCAAGTGGGTGGGTCACGAAAATCTGATTGAAAGCCACTATCAAAATTGGATTCGCCACGAAGGCACGAAGGGGAAAACCCATACACCTGGTCCTGTCTTCGTGTTCTTCGTGTCTTCGTGGCTCATGTTGTTTTCTGCTCTTAAAGAGAAGTTGGGCAAAGCTTGACGTCTGGGGGACAGGATGCAGCCGCAGGCACGCAAAAGATCTCGCCCGCATCCAATGGCAGGGCTATAATTCTGGCCTCAGGTGAGGCATCATCCACGGGCACGTTCGATCGGCAAGGGGACCACGCCAAATTGTTCATGCGGTTACGAACAGAACCCCAATCCGCCGGCGGCTTCACGCTCCTGGAGCTGTTGGTCACGATCGTGATCATGCTGCTGTTGATGGGGCTGCTGCTGCCCGTCATGCGCAGCGCGAAAATGCGCCAGCAACAATTGACGTGTACCAGCCAACTGGGCCAACTGGGTCTGGAGACCGTGCTGATCACGCAACGCCGGGGCGGAACATTCCCGCGCTTTCTGGATGCCTTTTACGCCGGTAACAGCGGAAACGTCAAGGTGCAGGCCCGACCCAAAAAATCGGCCGCGACCGGTCTCGACGACTACAGCACGGACCTGTTCATCTGCCCAAGCGATGAGGAACCCGGCACCCTGCACGTGATCTGGAAGAACGGCGAAGAGGATTTTCTGGAATTCAGCTACGGCTTCAACATCGACCTGACGCTCACGCGAGCCTCTGCCAATCGCATCCAAAGAGCAGACGACATCGCGGTGCTGTTTGACGGCTCGATGGGCCTGCCTGGTTATCCCGGCAACGATGTTCAAAAAGGCACCTTCGATAGCAGCTTCGAATTTGCCCAGTTTGTGGCCGAGCCGCGGCACGACGAGAAGCTCAACGTCCTGTTTGCCGACTGGCACGCCACCAGTGTGCCCGAACTGACCGAGGAGATGATCCTGATCAACGGTCCGGCTGCCGCATCACCCTCCCGCGGTCGCGGTGGACGGTAAAGGCAGCATATTCTTCCTGTCTTAACACGGGTTTACCCCGAGATTCAAGAGTTTGTAGTGGACAATTAGAGCGGTTTTAAGGATAATGCTTCCCAAGTGTTGAGGGGAAAGCGCATGGGTGGGTGAACGGTCATTTTATTGTTCATTTCGGTGGTACGCCATCGTTTGGCAGGTTGAATGTTTCTATGACTATCGTTGATTCTCACGCCAAGGTGTCCATTGCGCCTGCACGATCAGCCGATCCGGCGGCGATGAATCCGCGGGTCAGCGGGCGGCCCTGCGTTCGCGGCAAGTTCCTCTACGTCAACCAGCAGAAGCTTTACCTGCGCGGCGTGACCTATGGCCCGTTCCGCCCCGATGCTTTGGGTTGTGAGTATCACACGCCGGCTCAGGTCAAGCGCGACTTTCGCCAGATGGCCGGCTGCGGCATCAACGCCGTGCGCGTTTACACCATGCCCCCGACCTGGCTGCTGGATGCCGCCGCCCAATGCAACCTGTACGTGATGGTGGGACTGCCCTGGGAGCAGCACGTCACGTTCCTGGATAATCCCCGCTCACGCGACGACATTGAGCAACGAGTGCGCGAGATGGTCCGCACTTGCGCCAACCATCCCGCCCTGCTGTGTTACGCGATCGGCAACGAAATCCCGGCGCCCATCGTGCGCTGGTACGGCCGGCAGCGCATCGAGCGCTTCCTCCACCGCTTGTACCAGGCGGTCAAGCAGGAAGACCCCTCCGCCCTGGTCAGCTACGTCAACTATCCCACCACCGAATATCTCCAGTTGCCCTTCGTCGATTTCCACTGCTTCAATGTCTATCTGGAGCAGCGCGACAAACTGGAAGCGTACCTGCGCCGGCTGCACAACCTGGTGGGCGACAAGCCGCTGGTGATGGGCGAGGTGGGCCTCGACAGCTTGCGTCACGGCGACCAGCACCAGGCGCATGTGCTCGAATGGCAGATCCGCAGCATCTTCGCTTCCGGCTGCGCGGGCATGTTCGTGTTCAGTTGGACCGACGAATGGCACCGCGGCGGAGTGGACATCGATGACTGGTGCTTCGGCCTCACCGATCGCCAGCGCGAGCCCAAGCCGGCTTTGCAAACCGTGCAGCGGGCCTACGGGCAGGTGCCCTTCCCTGATGATCTGGATTGGCCGCGCGTCTCGGTGGTGGTCTGCACCTACAACGGCTCGCGCACCATCGCCCAGACGCTCGATGCGCTCAAGGCACTGCCTTACCCCAATTTCGAGGTGATCGTCGTCAACGACGGCTCAACCGACAGCACCCCGCAACTGCTGGAGCACTATCGCGATTTCCAGGTCATCAACACCGAAAACTTCGGCCTCAGTCACGCTCGCAATGTGGGATGGAAAGCCGCCCGCGGATCGATCATCGCTTACCTCGATGATGACGCCTGCCCCGATACACATTGGCTGCATTACCTGGCCTGGACCTTCATGACCAGCAATCACGTCGGCGTCGGCGGGCCCAACCTGCCGCCCGAGGATGATCCGCGCACCGCCCATTGCGTGGCCTGTTCGCCCGGCGGGCCCAACCACGTGCTGCTGTCCGATGACGTGGCGGAGCACATTCCCGGCTGCAACATGGCCATTCGCCGCAAGGCCCTGGATCACATCGGCGGCTTCGATGAGCAGTTCCGCATTGCCGGCGACGACGTGGACGTCTGCTGGCGCTTGCAGGAGCGCGACGGCACCTTGGGCTTCCATCCCGCGGCTTTGGTCTGGCACCGCCGCCGCCATCAGGTCAAAGGCTATCTGCGTCAGCAGAAAAACTACGGCCGGGCCGAAGCGATGCTGGAGATGAAGTGGCCGCAGAAGTACAACGCCATGGGCCACGTCACCTGGGGCGGCCGCGTGTACGGCTCGGGCATGACCCTGCCCCTGGCTCTGCGCCGATGGCGCATCTATCACGGCGTCTGGTGCAGTGAGCCGTTCCAGTCCATGTATGCCAACCCGATGGGCTTGTATCGTTCGCTGCCGCTGATGCCGGAGTGGTATCTGCTGATCGTGCTGCTGATGCTGGTGGCGGCCCCGGGTGTGTTGTGGCGACCGCTGCTGCTGGCACTGCCGTTGCTGGTGCTGGCCATGGGCATTCCGCTGTTGCAGGCAAGCCTGAGCGCCCTGCACGCCCCGCTTCCGAAATCCTCGACCACGTGGCGACAGCGCCTGCGCGATCGGGCCCTGATTGCGTGGCTGCATCTGGCACAGCCGGTGGTTCGTCTGTTTGGGCGATTGCAGCAGGGTTTGTCGCCGTGGCGCTTGCCGATCAAGCTCACCCCCACGCGCCAACTGGCGGTGCCCCTGCCGCGGCGACACGCCATCTGGTGCGAACAGTGGCGCAGTCTTCAGGATCGTCTGGCCTCGCTGGAACTGGCCCTGCATCGGCTGGGCGCCCGCACCGTGCGGGGTGGGCCGTTCGACCGTTGGGATCTGTTCGTCAAGGGCGGCCTGTTCAGCGGCGTGCGCGTGCTGATGACCGTGGAGGAACACGGTCAGGGCAAGCAACTGGTGCGCATGCGGGCGGTGCCGCGCATGTCACCATTCATGCGCCTGCTGATCGGCGGATTCGTGGGATTGACGATCGTGGCCGCCTGGTTCGGCAGCTTCGGCACAGCCATTATTCTCGGCGCTATCACCGCCCTGCTGCTGACCCGTACAATCTTTGATTGCGCCCTGGCGTGCGGGTGTTATCGGCAGGCTATTGAGCCGATTGAAGATTAGTGGTCTGTCCAGCTCGAATTTTCGGGCGATCCGTTTAACGGGCGAGCTTGCTCGCCCGACGCCGAGCAAGCTCGGCGGCTAAACATGGGCGGCTGCAGGCATACAGCGCAGCGCCGCCCTAAGTCAGTTCGTGACTCGACAGGGTGAGTGGGAGAAACATGCGCATCCTGATGCTTGGGTATATCGTGCGTTGTCCGCTGGGCGGCATGGCCTGGCACTACCTGCAATACGCGCTGGGCCTGCGCCAGCTCGGCCACGATGTCTTTTTCTTCGAGGACAGCGATCTTCACAAAGCCTGTTGCTACGACCCGTCCCGCCATGCGGTGGATGAAGATCCCACCTTCGGCCTGGCTTTCAGCGACAAACTGTTCCGCGAGGTCGGGTTGGAGGATCGCTGGGCTTACTTCGACGGCCATCGCAATCAATGGCACGGGCCGCGCGCTGACGATGCGGTGGAAATCTCTCGCTCCGCCGACGTGCTGATCAACGTCTCCGGCTCCAATCCCATTCGCTCATGGCATGAGCCCGTACCCGTGCGCGCTTTCATCGACACCGACCCGGTCTTTGAGCAGATTCGACAACTCACCGTGCCCGATCGCCTCGAGCGCGCCCGGCAGCACACGCACCTGTTCACCTTCGGCCTGTGCATCCCGGCCGGCACTTCGCACACGCCCCATGACGGACACACCTGGCTGCCCACGCGCCAGCCGATCTGCCTCGAACACTGGCCGGTGCAACCGCCGCGACCACAGGCTCATTACACCACCGTCATGCAATGGGTCAGCTACAAACCACGCGAGTACCAGGGACAACACTACGGCCAGAAGAGCGATTCGTTCGAGCCATACTTCGATCTGCCCCGGCGCAGCGGCGCAAGCCTCGAACTGGCGGTGGGCAGTGTGGTGACGCCGCGCGATCGTCTGCTGCAACACGGCTGGCACATTGCCGACCCCCTGGCGGTGACTCGCGATGTGTGGACGTATCGTAAGTACATTCAGGAATCCAAGGGCGAGTTTGCCGTGGCCAAGCATGGCTTCGTGCAGGGGCGTTGCGGCTGGTTCAGCGAGCGCAGTGCCGCCTATCTGGCCAGCGGTCGGCCAGTCATCACCCAGGACACAGGCTTCAGCGATCACCTGCCGACGGGTGAAGGATTGCTCGCTTTCAACAACCCGCAAGAGGCCGCCGACGCTCTGCATCAAGTCAACGCTGACTATCCCGCTCACTGTCGCGCCGCGCGGCGCATCGCCGAGGAACACTTTGACGCCGCAGCGGTTCTGGCCGACCTGCTGGGGCAATGCGAACATCATCATGCTGCCCGCACCCCATGAATCCGTCTCCCGGCGCCGGCGCTGGCTGGTGCTGCTGATCGTGCTGCTGGCACTGGCGGGGGCGCTGCGCCTGTATCACCTGGGGCAGGGCTCGTTCGCCCACGATGAGATGTATCACTTCATGGCAGCCAAGTCGATGATCGCGGAAGGTCATCCCGATGCGCCGCCCAAAGGTGACTACTGGCGCGCTTATCCGATCACCTGGCTGACGCGCTGGTCCATGACCTGGCTGGGGCAGAATGAATGGTCGGCCCGCGTGCCGTTTGTGGCGATCAACCTGCTGTTTTTGACGGTGATGTTCGTCTGGTTCCGGCGGCAGTTCGGGCAGGCCGCGGCTGTGGTCGCGCTGGTCATGCTGGCGTTCAGTCCGGTTGAGCTGCGCATCGGGCGCGAATGCCGCATGTACGCCCTGTTTCAGATGACCTTTTTCCTGACGGCGCTGGCAGCCTATCAAGGTCTGGAATCTCATCCGGGTGCTGCCGCCTCACGAGGACGCGCGATTGCGAAATTGATCGTCTGGGTGCTGGTTACAGCACTGTTGTGGGCGTTGTCCGTGTGGCTGCAATTGCTGGCGCTCAACCTGACGATCGCGCTGGTTTGCTACTGCGTGTGCATGGTGATGTATCAGGTCGCCACCGAGGGGCCGCGGCGCGGATTGTTTTCAACGTACAGCCTGCTGTTGGGGTTGTTCCTGATCGCGGCCGCGACACTGGTGGTTGTGCGGCCGGAGCTGCCGCAACTGCTGATCACCCGAGCCACCGTTCGACTGCCCGAGGAGCGCCCCGTCCCGGCAGTGGGTTATTACACGTGGATGTTCACGTACTACTTTCCCGTGCTGATCATGCTGCTGCCGCTGGGCTGCGTGATGATGGTGCGCCGTTTCGGCCGGCTGGGCTTCTTCATGTGCTGCTGCTTCGTGCCGCTGTTGCTGGCACACCTGTTTTTGTTCACCGCCCGGGTGGCGGAACGTTACCTGATATACATCCTGCCGTTCTTTGTGCTGCTGAGCGGTTATCCCCTGGCAATGGGGCTCAGCCAACTGTGGCGGATGATCCGGCGGTCGCTGCGACACGAACGCCTGGGATATCGCCTGCTCGTGGCAGCATGCCTGCTGATCGCGTCCAACATCCTGCTACAGCCGTGGCTCAGTGAATCGCTGATCATCGCCCAGTTCGGCAATAACCCCAACTGGCAGCACCTGGCCTGGCGCAGCGACCGTGAAGCGCCCGATGCGTTGATCGTTTCCACTTCATTACGGGAAATGTCCTACTACGCGGACTGCGTACCAGACGTCATTCTCTCCGGCGGCTTCGAAGTGCCCGAGAACGGCGTCGCAACCGTACACCTGAACGGCGAAGATAAACAGGTCCGATGGATCGACAACGCGGAAGATTTTCAACGTCTGATCGATACAACGCCGCACCTGGCCATCGTGCTGCCGGACTGGGCGCTGACCAACACCGGCTTCCTGACCGAGCAGATGGTCAGCATCCTTCAGAGCAAGTTGACCTGTCAGCCTGACGACGGTGAGCCGGGAATCATGATCTATCGCTCATCGCTGCAAGATCATGATTGACGCATCCTGATCCAGAGAGAACTGATCATCATCGCTGAGCATATCGCAACGCTCTCGAAAACAGCATTCGATGTAAAATCATGCCACGCCGGCTCGTTTGCCTCACCGGGTGGAGGCCGGGTGGAAAATATTCATTCATACGGATCTTCTTTCAAGACAGGTGATCATGAACAGATTCAAGCTCGTGCCGGGCATCTTGGTGGTGGTGTTTTGCTGGTCGGTGACATGGGCTGCGGATCAGCCGAACGCGGCGCAACAGAAACAGGATCAACCGCAACAGACCGCGGATTCTGACGCGCAGGCCGACGCGATCGTGGCCCTGTGGCCGGTTGATCCACCGCCGCTGAAGCCGGAGCTGCACGAAGAGGTCGTGAACGTTCGCCCGCCGAGCGTCAATCATCCCGGGCGCATGGTGTCTTATGTCATTCACCCGACGCTGACAGCCTATCTGCCCGAACATCCGGATGCGGATCGGCCGGCGCTGGTGATCTGTCCCGGCGGCGGATACGGCGCGATCGCGATCGACTGGGCGGGCCGCCGCGTCGCCGAGCGCATGAGCGAAGCGGGCATCGCCTGTTTCGTGCTCAAGTACCGACTGCCGATCGGCCTGACGCCGGGGCCGGACCAGTTGCCGCCGCCGATCCAGGACGTGCAGCAGGCCTTGCGCTTGTTGCGCAGCCAAGCGGAGAAGTGGAACATTGATCCGGATCACCTCGGCATCATCGGCTTCTCCGCGGGCGGACACCTGGCGGGCATGGCAGCCACGTTGTTCGAGGAATATGACGCCTCTGTCGACGATGCGCTCAAAGACTTCTCATGTCGCCCGGACTTCGCAGCCTTGATGTACCCGGTGGCGTCGTTGCATCCGGATATCGCCCACATGGGCAGCCGCAACAAGCTCATCGGCGCGAACGCTGACGTGACTGTCGAAGATCGTTTCAGCATCGCTCAGCGCATCACGCCGCGGACGCCGCCGCTGTTCGTCAGTCATGCGGCAGACGATCCCCTGGTCAAGATCATTCACAGCGAGCAGATCGTCGCGGCAGCCGAAAAGCAGGGTGTGCCGTGTACATTCGTGCGCTTTGTGACGGGCGGGCACGGCTACACGGTGGGCCCGCCGGCCGGCGACACGGATGTGTGGGTGGATCAATTTCTGGCTTGGTTGAAAGACGGCAACTTCCTGGCGGGCGAAGCGCTACCCTGAGCACCAGGGCGCGTCGGATCGAGCCTTTGCTGATCGTTCGATCTACCGTTTGGCCGGCGGCACGGGCAGGTCGCGGCCGTCCATGACGAAGAACTGGCCGCGCGGGTTATCGTGGAAGCCCAGGTGCGAGTGATCGCCGCCGATCAGGATGTCCATGTAACCGTCCTCGTTCCAGTCCACGAAAGTGATCCCGCCGGTGTGGTGGGAGATGATGTTGAACAGCGGTATCGCCTTCTGAAAGTGCAAGGGATGGTCGGGCACGCCCAGGTGCAGGCGCACCTCACCGCCCCAGACCGTCGGGCCGAAGGAGTTGTAGGTGACCAGGTCCAGCGTGCCATCGAGATCCCAGTCGATCATGCCCAGGCCGCGTCGCCCGCTGGTGACGCTCAGTTTGACCGGGTTCAGTTGCAGGGGCTGATCATCGGGGCCGAAAAAAGGTTGCGGGTCGTGCACTTCATCGCTGCCGTCGCCGAACCAGAGTGTCACGACGTTGTCGGTGTCGAGTGCCACGACGTCGAGCTTGCCGTCGCCGTTGAAATCGCGCACCACGGGCTGCACACGGTGGGCCACATCGAAGGGTTTGCCGTTCATGGTCATGACCCGGGGCTGCTCGAAGCGCAACTCGCCGTCGATGCGCTGGCCGCGTAACCACAACAGGCGGGCGGCCATGGAGCCGGTGATCATGTCCTCGGTCCCGTCGCCGTCCCAGTCGGCCAGTCGGGGCAACGTGCGCTCGAGATAGAACTCGATCGGCCCCCACACCGAGCCGCGGCCCACCTCGATGCCGTAGTACTCCAGCGGTTTGCCGTCAACGAACTTCAAACGCTGCGGCACTTGCCACACCGGCTGCTGGTTGGTGCCGTCGTTGATCACGATCATCGGCGTGCCCGGCTCCGAGCCGATCAGCATGTCGCGCACACCATCACCGTTCCAGTCGGTGATTTCCACGGTGCAAATGCCCTGACCCGACACCGGCGTGTCCTTGCTTCCTTTCATGGGCAGCATGCCGACGTATTGCCAACCGCGTGACAGGTCCGTGCCGTCGCCCACGTGATCGAAACGCAGCAGGCCCATGGTGAACGCCATGTAGCTGGTGGTGATCATCTCGGGCTGGCCGTCGTTGTTCAGGTCTTCGAAGTAGGCTCGCAGCGAAAGAACGCTGTAAATCGGATTGCCGGACGTGTCATCGAGCATGCCCGCCGCGGCAAAACGAGGTGAACCCTTGCTGCCGACATTGCGATACCAGCGCAGACCGGGCCGCTGCTCGCCGATCACCAGGTCGAACAGGCCGTCGCCGTCGATGTCCTGCGTGCGCGGATACACGAAGCCGTAGGTTTTGATCGGCTTGCCATCGGCGGTGACCACCCGCGGCTTGTCGAACATCAAATGCTCACCGTCGGAAACGTTGCGCATCAGGCAGATCTGACCGGCGTAGGGGTTCCAGCTTTCCTGTGGGTGGTTGTAACCTGCGGTGTACTTGCCGCCGGGTTGCGCCACGCTCGGCCGCCAGTCGCCCACCAGCAGGTCATCCTTGCCGTCACCATCCCAGTCCACCACCGCCACGGGCGGACAGATCCACGAATCCGCGAATGCTTTCAGCGGCGAGCCGTCCGGCCATTGCGCGGCGATCACGTCACAGGTCACCTGGCCGTCCTTGCGCTGCGGCACGAACAGGTTCAAGGGCAAATCTTTGACACCAATATCCTTGATGGCGGCCTGCTTCTGGAAGCAGATCACCGCGGGCAATGGCATGTCCCGATTCAGTCCCGGGTGCTGCATGAGGGCGAAGAAGCGCCCGAGGCGCGGGTCGTTGATCGCAATTTCTTCTTCCTGATACACGTTGGCATAACGCGGCTCGGTCAGTGTGCCGATGTTGCGGCGCAGCAGCAATTGATTGCCGTTGGGACTCATGAGGATGTCTTTGAGTCCGTCACCGTTCCAGTCCACGAACGCCAGGTCCGATCCGCCGACCTCGAAGGGCAACGGCACGTCACGGTCGTGGTTGTAGGTGATGACCAGCGGCTTGGGTTGCTCAGCGAGTGCCTGCACAACAAGCATGGCGGAGAAGATGAACGCGATCAGGCGGGATGACATGCGATACTCCTTGTCAAGCCTTGTCGGCATAAGCGGTGAGGCTGGGGTTCACTTGCCGTTGTCTTGGCATGAAGCTGAGCAGGTAAGCGACGGCCACGCAAACGACGATGCTGACCACGGGGTAGAGGAAAAAGTGAATGCGGGTGTAGGCGCTGACGTAGAAGGTGGCCGCCACGCCGACCAGGGCGCCGAGCAGCGCGTCCCAGCCGTCGGTGCGCACGGTGAAGACGCCGAGGATGAACAGTCCCGCCAGCACGCCCACGAACAGGCCCACGATGGTGATGAACTGATCCCAGACCGACTTGATGCCCATCTGCGCCATGTAGATGGCCAGTAGTGAGCCGAACAACCCGAGCACCAGCACCAACGCTTTGGCCAGCCAGAGGTTGGCGCGTTCACTGCTGGAAGGGATGAAGCGGGCGTAGAAGTCGCTGACGATGACGGTGGCGGTCGAGTGCAAGGAAGCGACCAGCGTGCTCATGGCGGCGGCGAAGATGGCGGCGATCAGCAACCCGGCCAAACCGGGGGGAAAGACCTGGGCGATGAACAGCGGCACCACGCCGTCGGTGTCCACCCCGGGATGCAGCATGGCGGGATTCGTTTTGTAAAACACATACAGCGCGGTGCCCAGCAGGAAGACGATGATGGCCCAGGGCACGGAAGTGGCCACGTCCACCCACAAAGCCTGCCGCGCGCTTTTGACATCGGGCGTGATCAGATAGCGTTGGATGATGGTCTGATCGGAAGTCAATCCGGAGAGGCGCGAGAAGATGTTGCCGACGATCACTACCCAGGCGGCGGCGGCCGCGATGTCCATGGTGGGCAGCACCATGCGCATCTTGTGATCAGCGGCCACGATGTGCGTGAACTGACCCAGTCCGCCGTCCAGACTGCACAGCACGACGATCACCGCCACCAGCGCGCCGCCCATCAGCAGCATGGCCTGCACCACATCGGTCCACACCACCGCGTGCATGCCCCCGGTCATGGTGTAGATGGTGGCGATCACGCCCATCAAAAGGATGGAGGTGATCATGCTCAGGTCGGTCACCGTGGCTAATGCCATGGCCGGCAGCAGCAGCACGACCGCCAGGCGACCGATCTGCAGCAGGCAGAAAGCGAGAGCGGCCAGCAGTCGCGTCAGCACGTTGAAGCGCTGCTCCAGATAGCTGTAAGCGCTGGCCACGTTGAAGCGGCGAAAGTGCGGGATGTAAAACCGATTGACGATGGGCACCACCAGGAACCAGGTGAAAACCCCGAGGAAATAAGCCCAATTGGTGGCAAAGCTCTTGGCGGGCACGGCCATGAAACCGATGGCGCTGACCTGCGTGGCCAGCAGACTCAGCCCCGCCGCCCACCAGGGAATGCGCTGGCCGGCCAGGAAGTATTCGTCGGTGCTCTGGTTGCGGCGGGTGAAGTACAGGCCGATCAACAGCATGGCCAGCATGTAAACCGCCACCGCGATGTAATCCAGGGTCTTGAAGCTGGTGCCGGCCGAGGTGAGCTTGCCTACGCTGATGCTCAGACCATGATCCGTGTCGCCCAGCAGCACGACGCCGGCATCGAGCGCCAGCGCCGCCCGCGGATGAGGAATGTCGATCGCCGGCAGCGGCGCTTCGACCCAGGTGTCGGTGATGGTGTGGTAAGCCAGCCGGCCCGCATCGGAAGAATCCACGTCGGCCACCAGCAGATGCGTGGACCCCAGCGTGGCCGCGATAGGGTGACCCAACGCAACAGGAGGATCCGCAATCGGCTGCCAACTGCGATCGCGCGGATCAAAGCGATAAGCATCACGCAACGCGCCATCATCAGACTCGCCCCCGATCAGAAACAGACAGTTGCGCTCAGCCGCCCCCTGCCGAATCAGCACCGCATCGTAACGCCCCACTCCACCCGGAAGGGGATCATCTTCCTGCCAGGTGCGTTGCGGCTCCGTCTCGTCCAGCGACAGCGACAACATCTGCGAAGAGGGCGCCCCATCAACCAACCCGCCCGCCAGATAAACCCGCTGTCCCAACATGGCAGCCGCCGCTCGGGTCGTGGGGCGCGGCAGCCGCGGCCAATCGCTGTCGATGACAACCTGCTTCTGCTGTGCATCCCATCGCAACAGCAGCACCCGATTGGTCGGCCCGCCCTCGTTCTCACCGCCGACGCACAGTAAACCTTGAGGCGTGGTGACCGCCGCCGCACGAGCCACAGGCCAAGGCAGCGTTCCTGTCGCCGCCTCCTGCACCTGACCCGCACCATCGATCAACCACGCCTCAACGAGATCGCTGTAGCGCGGCTGCCCCTCCCGCTGCTCAACTCCACCTGCGATCAGAATCACATCGCCCTGCCTCCCGATGCACGCGCCCTGTGGCACTTCCTGTGCAAGCGTGACCTGCTGGTTCCATGTCACCCAACTCTCCACCGGCGATGCCGCCCGCAGCGGAATGCAACAGGTGAGCGCTGCAATGACAAACACAAACCATTTCCACGCACGGGATGCCGTGGTACTTTGGAACGCGGGGGAGGTTTTTTCCATTTCAAACACGTCGGTGTTGCGTTATCTGATCATCACGGGCTCACTCAAACTCAGTTAGATCAACTGCCGCCGCCAATGACTGGGAACTGACTGATCCGCAGCCGGGCCGCGCCCATGGGGATCAGTTCGATCCGCTCGGCAGGTTCAGTTGTAGAGACCGGCGAATCCGGCAGCAAACCGACCACCCCCAGTTCATCCGCCTGCCATTGCGGGATACGCTTGCCCCTGGCCCGAATGATCACCGGGGCCGCGCCCCATGCAAACGGCTGATCATCCTGGGGCCACGACATTTCGGCCACCTCGAAATCACCTTCGTCCAGCACCAAGCCGTAATTCCACGGACTATCCGGCCGCACGTTCCACGCCGGCCACTGCGGTTTCTCCTCGTCGGGTATCAGCTTCTCCCAATGTTCCGCAATCTTCAGAGAAAAAGTCAGCGGGCCTCGTTGCACCGAGGCGCTGTTGTGATTGGCCGGCCAACGCTGCACGTGCAAGGGCATTGGCAGGCGCAGCTTCACTTGATCACCAGCCTCCCATATCCGCTTGATGCAGAGGTAAGCTTCGGGTCGGGCTTGCACCGTCACAGGCTCGTCGTTGATCCACAGTTGCGGATTCTCACACCAGCCGGGAATCCGCAGGAACAGCGGGAATTCGACCGCCTTGTTCGTTTCCAGCTTCAGCAGCACATCCTCACGGAACGGGTATTGCGTTTCCTGCACCAGCCGCACCGGCGTGCCGTCGCCGACCTTTGCATGGACTGCGCTCGGAGCATAGAGCACCACGGCCAGTCCATTTCCAGGGGTCGCCAGGTAGAGATGCTCCGTGAAGTATGGCCAGCCATGCGACACGTTATGCTGGCAACAGCGGAATTTGTACGGGTTGTACTGGCACATGTTGCCGCGATTGAGAATCGACGGACTCTTGCTCTGATCGTCCAGTTCGATCATGTTGGGAGAGGTCATGTAGTGCAGCGCCTTGAGGTCGGCGGTGAACGCAGCCGGCAGCGAATTGAATGCCACGTCCTCGCAGCGATCCGCCCAACGCGCGTCGCCCTCGATGCGCAGCAGCATCTCGTCCGAGAGCATCATCTCCACCATGGCGCAGGTCTCGGTCGCCTGCCGGGGATCGCCGAAGCCTTCACGCACGCGCTCGTCAGCGCCATACATGCCCCCGGGCACCTGGCCGTACAGATCGCGTACCTGCTGATAGTGTTCTTCGGTTGCCAGCAGATGTTGCGGATCGTGCGACTGCTGCCAGTACTGGGCTGGTCCACGGAAAGCCTGGGCGATATTGACACCGTGCCAGCCGCGCGAATCGCCCACCCAGTATCCCTGGGTGTGCCGATGAATCTTCGCCGCCAGATCCAGCAGCCATGGCTCGCCCGTGCGGTTGTACAGCCAGTACACCGACTCCAGATTGTCCGCGCCCCGCTGCTGCTGCCAGTAAGGCAACAGAAATTGCTCGTCCGGCACATTCAGTTGAAATCGGAAATACTTGCTCAACACCTCCAGCACACGCTGATCGCCTGAGTATTCGTACCAGCTTTGCAGCACATTGAGCATCGGCATGTTGGGCCAGAAGTCAATGGCATTCTTCGCGGTCCCCGGCGAGTTGACCGAAGCCCGTTGCGAAGTGAGGTTGGCGACCGGCCCGAACCAGCCGTCGTCGCGCGAGCTTGCCAGAACGCCCTCGATCCACCGCCGGGCATTGGCGATGATCTGCTCATCACCCAGCAAATAGCCCATATCGCCGTAGCCCTTGAGCCAGTACGGAGCCTCTTCCCATGGATGCTCACCTTCGCCCGTGCCGCTTGCCCAGGCGCTGGTCTCGGGATCCGCCACGAACTTGCTCAATTCAGGAAGGCGCCCCACTTCTCCCTGAGCCTGCAACAGCAACTGCCGCCGCAACCAGCCGGCCGGCTCGATCGCGCCGATGGGCAGCTTCATGAAGGGACTGGGCTGCAGCGGCGGGCGATTGCCCACGTAGTACGCATTGGGCGAGCCAACCGGCGGCTTGTCCACCACCTGCACTTGCAGCGCCCCGGCTCTATGGGCAAACAGGCACAAGATGGCTGCGGATATCCAGGCCGGAAAAAAACGATTCGGATTCATCATCATTTCCATCGACGTTACCATCACGAAGACGCACCAACGCGCCCTCGGCCGCCGCGCCGAATCACGACACAGGCTCCTGCCCCCAGCATACTCAGCGAAGCTGGCTCGGGAACGGCAGGCACCCATTGCACGCCGGTGATGGTGAACGTCGAGCCGTCATTCTTGTAATCGCCCGTCCACGGCGCATAGATCCGCGACGCCATGGTGCCCTGGGCCACGTCGATCTCGAGCAGTCGGACGGGATTGGTGCTGTTGTCGTGGTAGGTCTGCATGAAGGAATAGATGGTGTTGCCCTTGACCCCCTGGTCGGTCCGGTAGCCGTGCGTGCCGACGTGGCCGCTGAAGACCAGCCGGATGTTGTCATATTGCTTGATGAGCTGGTCGAACAGGTATTGCGGGCTGTTGTCGCCGTAACCGCCGTTGGTTTGGCCGAGGGTGCTGTTGCTGTTGAGGTAGTGATGGGTCAGGATGATCACGTTATGGTCGGGGTGATCCGCCACCACGGTTTTGGCCCAGTTGACGACCGCGGCGCGGGGCCACAACTCCAGGTTGAGCACCAGCCAGTCCAGATTGCCGGCGCGAAAAGTTTGCCAGGCGTTGTCCATCTTGCCGGTTTGATACGTGCCGCCAAGATTGGCAAAGCGGGCGGGTGGGAAAAAACTGTTGAACGTGGCGGTATTGCGCAAATTCGTGTTGACATTGCCGGGGGCGGCGCTGCCGCCTTCCATCACGGCGGCCGTGTCGTGATTGCCCACCGCCAGGGCGTACGGGATGCCCGCGTTGTCCAGGATGTCAAGCCCCTGGTCGGCGCGCACGAACTGGATGTGATCCGGCGTGTCCCAGTTCATCATGTCTCCGACCTGCAACACCATTTTCAGATTCAGAGCATCCTTGTTGTCCGCGAGCCATTGCATCCTGTTGTTGAAGCGGCCCGAGGTCGATACCGTCTCCTGCTGCGTGTCGGGCACGATGGCCAGCGTGAACACATCCGACCCCGCGGCGGACAACACCCCCGCACTGCCACACAAGGCGACAGCTACCGTCAGCGACAATCCGATCGGTGTACATCTCATGTCAACCCCCTTACCCTGTGCGAAGATCACGGATGCCCTGGTTATCTTACCGTGGTTGAACTCGGCTGATCATGGTCGATACGAATGATCGGGAATGGCCGTCAACCTCGGACACCAGGTCACCATGTACCTAGCTGCTTCGGCCGCCACAGTTCAAGCGACGCGGTGAAGAACGGCTCCATGTTGGCGAACTCCACCCAATTGCCCGAACCGTCGCCGAACGCGGCATTGCATCCGGTGGCGTCGGTTCGATTGGGCATCACATCGTAGGCATGCATGATCCCGGACTGCTTGTAGGTCAAGGTGGACCACAGCGGTGTCTTGTTGAATCGCGGATCGACATCAGACCGGCTCAGGTCCGGCGGAGGCAGCAGTTCCGTCGTCCAGTACGTGTACGGCGTTGTCATGTTGCGGGGGAAGTAATGGAAAAACGTGGTGACGTGGCTCTGTTGCGGATCGTCCTCGATATAGCCGCCGCTGGTCGGTGTGCGCCACTGACTCATGTGCGGCCCCAGGGAGAACATGATCTGGTCGCGCACGTGGCCGAGGTAGGGATAGAGGAACGTCTTGTACAGGTCATACTGTCCACCCGCCACGGCACCGGCTCGACGCGCCATCAGGTGCGGCCAACCCGTGATGTTGTTGCGGTGCATCAGGTAGCCATCCTCGTCAGCGGTGTACGCGAACGTGCCGACGGCAAGCTGGCGCATATTGGCCAGATCCTGGGCCGACAGCGCGATCTCGCGCGCCTTGCGCAGGGCGGGAAGCAAAATGGCGATCAGCAGAGCAATAATGGAAATCACCACCAGCAGTTCGATCAGGGTAAAAGCTCGTTGGCGAGGCATGATACGCATCTCCATGCATGTGCTGCGAGGTAAGGACCGTTCGAGAGCAAATGCGAGGGCCGCGATCGGGCGACCCCCGCAGTAAGGAGGTTCTGCCAGACCTAGCGATTCACGCGCCGACGCAGGCCAAGCGTCAGGGCCAGGCCGATGAACGCTATCGTGGCCGGCTCAGGGATTACGATGCCCACCTGGGCCAGGGCTTGATCAAAACTGATGTCCGCCCCCGTGCCATAACCCCAGTTGTCGCCCAGGATCTGAAGATCAGCGAGGTTGACCGCTTCGTCACCGGTGAAGTCAGCCGTGCCCCAGCCGGCGGTGGTGGACTGCCAGTTGTCGCCCAGGATTTGTAGGTCCGCCAGGTTGACCATGCCGTCGTTGTTGGCATCGCCGGGATGGGCAACCACCGACAGGTACAGCGTCCCGATCTGCGCGGGCGACAGTACAGCATTCCAGAAGCCGAACTCATCGACACTGCCGCCCTCATTGAGCTGCGCGTCGTAGCGGCCGCTGAAGTTGAACGGCGAGTCCTGGGCTGACAGATCCCAGTCGCTGGCGCCGGCCAGACCGGTGCTGACCGGGTTCATGCCCGCCAGTTCGCCATCGACGTAAATCCTGAAGCCACGGGTGGTGTCGGCTTCGTTGTAGCTGTAAGTCAGGGCGACATGGTGCCAGTTGGTATCCGTGATGAAGTGGTCAGCGGAGTCAATGATGATGCGGTTGTCGGCGACAGTGCCCGAGTCGGGCGTGTTGTCATAGCGCCAGATGGCGGTGAGCTTGCCGGTGTTGGCGCTGACGTCGAAGGACCAGCCGCGCAGGTCGGTGCTGCCGGAGCCGCCGGGTACGTTGCGAATCATCTTGGAGGCGATGAAGAACCGGTCGCCGACATTTTGGAGCTTGATCCAGGCGGAGATGGAGACGGGCGTATCGCGCGTGACGTTGAGGATCGAGTCGTCGCTGGACGTGCCGGTGGTGGTCAGCACCACGGGATTGGCGCTGGGGTTGCCATCGTAGAGTTGCAGGCCGTTACCGACGACGCCGGTGATCAGGCTGGCCGATCCGCCGGCGGCGATCAGGTCCACGCCGTTGGGCCCCGAGTCGGTCACTTCACCGCTTCCCCCGAGCGTTTCGAACTCGTAGTGAACCACCGCCGTGTCGAACAGATCCGCCGAGGCGCCGACCGCCATCAGCGTCATGGCTGTGACCACAGTGAACCATTGCGTGAGTCGTTGTTGCATCTTCATGAGTCTTCTCCTATTGAAAAAGAAACGAGGTTAAAGCCCGGCGAGACGGTCAGGCCTCGCGAGGCGTGAAGGAGAAGCTTCAACTCCGAGGCGCTGCACACCGGCGACGTCCGCTGGTCAGCAGGCTGATGGCTCCTGTCACCATCAGTGCGACCGACGCCGGCTCAGGCACCAGTGAAGCAATCTCTGTGGGTGTCAGAACCGAGTTCCAGATCGCCAGATCATCCACGCTGCCCCCTTCGTTGAGCTGCGAGTCGTAACGCCCGCTCAGGTTGAAGGGCGAGCTTTGCGCCGACAAGTCCCAGTCGCTGGCGCCGGCCAGACCCGTGCTGCTGGCGTTCATCGTTGCCAGTTCGCCATCCACGTAGATCCGGAAACCGCGGGTGGCATCGAGCTCGTCGTAGTCAAAGGTCATGGCGACATGATGCCAGTCGGTATCCGTGATGAAGTGGTCGGTGGTGTCCACGATGATGCGGGCTTCGGCGGCGGTCATGGGTGCGACCGGCGTGTTGTCATAGCGCCAGATGGCCGTGAGCTTGCCGGTGTTGGCGCTGATATCGAACGACCAGCCGCGCAGGTCGGTGCTGCCGGAGCCGCCGGGCACGTTGCGAATCACTTTGGAGACGATGTAGAACCGGTCGCCGACGTTGGACAGCTTGACCCAGGCGGCGACGGACCAGGGCGTGTCGCGCGTGACGTTGAGGATGGAGTCGTCACTGGTCGTGCCGGTGGTGGTGAGCACGACGGGGTTGGCGTTGTCGGTAAGGTCCAAAGCGTTGCCGACGCCGTTGACGCCCGGGATAAGGTTGGCCGTGCCACCCGCGGCGACCAGGTCCACGTGATTGGGGCCGGAGTCAGTGACTTCACCGCCCGACCCGAGTGTCTCGAATTCGTAGTGAACCAGGGCACTGTTGTAGAGCGTGCTGGCGGAGACTGTGGTAACCATCACCACCGACGCCGCCGCACAAGCCAGTTTCTGGATGAGTCTTTGCTGCACTTTCATTTGTTCCTCCTGTGGGTGAATGAAACGTAATCCCAATCGCCGCCGGCACACACCGACGGAGCATGCACGCTGATTAACCGTGCTCCTCAAGTTGCGTGATCTGTCGCTCCAGGTTTGCCAGTGAAACATCTCGATCGCGCGGAACATCCATTTCCTGGCGGCGGCGCATGTCATCGCAGCGCAAGGCAATCCTGCGGCCGCCGCGGATGTGAGTCCGCATCAGCCGGCCGGCCCGGATGGCATCGCCCTGCTCGATCGCTTCCAAAATCTGCACGTGCTCGCGCAGGGGCACTTCCAGGTGCTCAAGCCGAAGCCGCGACACCTTGTGCCCGAAGATGCGGGTCATCAGGCGCAACGCGGTCACCATCTTGATCGCCATGCGATTGCCGGCCCGGCCAAGCACCGCCAGGTGGAAGGAGGCGTCCGCCATGGTCCATTGCTCATACAAACGATCGGCCTCGTCGGGCTGGCAGCCCCGCTCGATGCGCTCATTGATTCGCTTCATCAGCGCGATTGATTGATGCATCTGGTCGAGATGGATGCCGCCGCCGACTGTCGCCGCCCGTCGCGCCGAGTGTGATTCAAGCAGTTCGCGCAGTTCGTAGATGTCTTCGATCTCGTAGCGATCGGGATTGACCACAAAGGTGCCGATCCCGGGCCGCTGCTCTAACAGTCCTTCGCCCGCCAGTTGCGTGACGGCTTCACGTACGGGGATGGCGCTCATGCCCAACGACTTGGCCAGTTTGCGGTTGGAAATGCGGACGCCGCGCTGCAGTTGCTGGGTTTCAATCCTGTGACGGATTTGGGCGTACGCCTGCTCTTTCAACGTAGCGGTGGCGGCCGACCATCGTACCGTGCGTCGGGTCGGGCG
>CAYYGM010000051.1:3020-28290 GCA_964471555.1 uncultured Phycisphaeraceae bacterium | reverse complement strand
CTTCAACCTGATCCCCGTGCGGCAGTAGCCCAGCCTTCACGGTACATCCGCAGACTCAATCTTCCGGCTTGCCCCGTTCCAGTACCTGGGCCAACGTGCGGTCCGCACTGGCCTGCGTTTCGGCGGCGTTCAGTTCCGCGAGCAGCGCCCAGCCGGGATTGTCGGTCGATCCGTGATGATCCAGATGTGACAGCGAGCGCGACAGCTTCAACAGATCCGCCACGGCAATCTGATCGGCCGGGCGGGCCAGGGTGTAACCGCCGCCACTGAGTTGGTGAATCATCCCCTCGCGTTCCAGGCGCTGGCAGAAGTTGGCCGCCACGGTGCTGGATAGTTGCAGTTGCCGGGCCAGGTCGTCGCTGGATAACGTCTTGCCGCGATGGAAGCTCTCACCCAGGGCGGTCATCATCGGCAGCAGATAGCGCGAGTCCGCGATCAGGTCGCGTTCGTCGGTTCGCTTCTGCTGATGCAGCAGTCGGCCGGGCATGGTCTGCAGCACGTGGGTCAACTCCAGACCGAACAGCACGATCAGCCATGTCAGGTACACCCAGAACAGAAACAGCGGCAGCAAGCCCAGTGAGCCGTAGATCACCGAGTAGCCCACCGCCTTGGTGACGTAGAACTTGAAGCCCACCTTGCCCAGTTCCCACAGCACGGCCGCCACGAAGGCCCCGATCATGGCCGGGCGCAGCTTCACCTGCGTGTTGGGCATCAGCACATAGACCATCATCAGCAGCAGCCAACTGGCGCCCAGGGCTGCGAACGATCCGAGTGTCTGAAACAGCGCCCCGATGTATGGCAACTCCGACGCCACACCATAGAGCCGCCCGGTCAGATACATGCTCACGCCCAGCAGCACCGGGCCCAGCGTCAGCACGCCCCAGTAAAGCAGCACCCGATGGTGCCACGCTCGCCCCACCCGGCAGTTGAACACCAGGTTGAAGCACTGCTCCACGGTCACCACCAGCGCCAGGGCCGCCCACACCAGCAGCAGCAGACCGACACCGCCCACGCTGGCAACGTTGAGCTTGTAGCCGCGCTCGATGAATTCGTTGAGCTTGTCCACGATGGTCTGGCTGTCGGCCGCGCTCATCTGCAGCTTGTCCAGCTCGAAGAAGGTGAACACCTTCTGCTGCAGCACGACCTGCGCCTGTTCAAACGTGATGAAGGCACGAAACACCAGCAGGGCCAGGATCAGCGTAGGCACCAGGCTGAAGATGGTGCGATAGGTCAGGGCGGCTGCCATCTGCGGAGCGCGGTCGCGGCGAAGCTGCTCGGCGCAGTAGCGGGCCAGCTCCAGGCTGTAGCGCACCGTGCGCTGCACGCGCGTCAGTTCGCCCACCGGCTCGGCCAGCAGGCGGCTGATCCTGTTCGAGATGGCCTGGCGCAGGTTCGTCATCAGGCAGGATCATACCCGCTGCCGCCGAAGGGATGACAGCGGCAAAGTCGTTTGACGCCCCGCCACGAGCCGCGGATCGGGCCGTACTTGCGGATCGCGTCGATCATGTACTGGCTGCACGTCGGCTGATACCGGCAGCGCCCCACCAGCAGCATGCCCAGTGTGTAGCGGTAAAGGTAAACCAGTGCAATCAGCAGACGCGAGAGCATGGGAACATGATAGGTTACTGACAGCGCTTGTGGATCAGCACCAAGACCAACTTGCATTTCAGTAAAGCCCGGGGATAGCGATCCCCGGGCGTTAGTCGGTTATTCCGCCACCACCAGCTTCTGCCCCAGGCGCTGCCGCCAGATCGGATCGATGCCGCCGTCGGTCAGGATGGCGTCGATCGCATCCAGACCGCACACGCGCACCAGCGAGCGCCGGCCGAACTTGCTTGAATCCATCAGCAGCACCTTGTGGGCTGCCTGCTCAATCATCACCCGCTCGACCCGGGCCAGTTCCAGGTTGATGTTGTAGCCCGCCTCCTCGTCGATCCCCGCCAGGCTGATGAAGCAGAGGTCGGCAAACAGGTCGCCGGCACACTGCCGCGCCAGCGGCCCCACAGTAACGCCGGTGCGCGGATAGAGCGTGCCGCCGATCAGCGTCAGCTCCACCTGGTCGTCGTCAACAAAATGCTGAGCGATGGCCAGCGAACTGGTGACCACCTGGATGGGGCGCGTGGTGATCGCCCGGGCAGCGAAAATGACCGTCGAGCCGCCGTCCAGCAGCACCGTCATGCGCGGCTGGACCAACGCAGCGGCACAACTGCCGATGATCTGTTTCTGCTCAACCTGCTCGGTCATGCGCTGCGCCAGCGCTCCGCCCCCGCCCCCGGAAGATGGAGCAAGCTCAGCCGAACCGTTGCCTTCATAGACCACGCCGCCGTGCGTACGCCGCACCAGCTTGCGCTGCTCCAGAGCTTCGACATCGCGGCGAATGGTCGAGACGCTGACATCGAACATCCGTGCCAGTTCATCGAGACCAGCCGAACCGCGCTGCTTGATGACGCTGAGCAACTGGTTGTGTCGTTCGACGATCAACATGGGATCACATCCCGTTCATCGGCCCTCACCCCAGCCCTCTCCCACCCCCGGAAAGGGAGAGGGAGTTAATCCGCGGCTGCCATGATCTGATCGGTGATGGTCTGCACCATCTTTTCAAAGTCGTCTTCGCCGCGTCCGCTGGTGGCGCTGACCGGGCCGCCGGGGCCGTCGCAGCGGGCGGACATGGGCGTGATGCCGAAGGACGCCAGGAAAACGCGGTTGTCCTGGCCCACGCAGCCATCGGCTGCGCAACTGAGCCGATCATCAGGGAAACCGAACGCCTGCTTGAGCTGCAGCAGTTCGACCATCTGATCGTTCTTGAGCACGTTCACCTTGCCCAGGTGCCGGGCCAGGATCAGTTGCTTGGCGTAGTTATCGAGGATTTCCAGGCGGTAGTAAGCTTCGGTCAGGTCTTTGCCCAGGCTGACCGAGCCGTGGTTGGCCATGAGGATGGTGTTGGTCTGCTCGGTGATCTTGCCCAGGAAGCTGGCCGGCAGATCGGGGCCGCCGGGCGTGGCGTAAGGCGCAAACACGGTGCGTCCAAGGAACACCTCCGCCTCCGGATGAATGCCCTCCGGCAGCGGCATGCCCGCTAAACAGAACGCCACCGCGTGCGGCGGATGCGAGTGGATGATCGCTTTAATGTTCGGCAGTTGCTTGTAAATCGCCAGATGCACCAGCACTTCACTGGTTCGCTTGCGACCGGCAGGATTGGCCTCGACCTGCTTGCCGTCCATATCGACCACGCAGATATCTTCGGGCTTGAGGAAACCCTTGGACACGCCGGTCGGTGTGCACAGGACGCGATCGTCGCTGATGCGCACAGAGTGATTGCCTTCGTTGCCGGCACAGAATCCGCGTTGCCAGATGTTGCTGCCGATTTCGCACATCTGTTTCTTCAGTTGCCAGATCGGCGTGTGGGGTGTGTGGGTCATGACGGAACCTCCACCTCGACTTGATCGAGAATCGCGGCACAATAACCATCGATCGGCACCCGCTGCGGATAAAACGGCATCGCCGCCTCGCGGCCTTCACTGACGGCAATCAGTTGACCGACCGCCGCGCCCAGTTGATCGAACACCACCAGCGACTGCGAGTCCGCCTTGGCCCGATGAGCGCCCTTGTCGCGCCCCAGCAGGGCTGTGATGTCCATCGCTTCGACCACCAGCAGGCTCGCAGCCGGCAGCTCCGCCAGCTTGCGCCCGAGCGTCACCTGTCCTGTCACACGTCCGATGCGCATCAGACCACCCCTTCCGTCGTCGCCAGCAGCGAACGCATCTCGGCCGGCACACCCGGCGCGGTCGCCAGCATCAGATCCACCCGGCGGGCCATCTGTGCGTAATCGTTAAACGGGAACTCCAGCACCAGCAGATTCGCGCCGACCTCAGCTATCCCTTCCGTGACCGCGTCATCGCAGTGCCCCAGGATCGCCCGCAGCGCCCGGCGACGATTGGCCAGACACATCGCCCGCGCCGCCTTGGTGACGAACATCAAACCGCCGGCCGCTCGCCCCTCAGCCACCGCGGCATCGATGTCGCGCACCGCTCGAGCGATCATGCGCCCCTGCCGCGGCGCAATGCACGGCAGCAAACGCGATCGCCGCTCTTCCACCACCCGCTGCACCGCCTGACAACTGCCGCAGGTCCACCACATCCACGGCAGACCACCGATGATCTGGCCGATCTGCGGCGACTCATCCGACACACCCTCCCGCCGCACGCGCTTGGCGAACTTGCGCACCAGGTCCTGGGCCAGCGGCGTCAGTCGCGCATCGGCAGCCAGAGTCACAGAACCGCCGTTGGCGGCCTTCAGCGCATCTTCCAACTGGTTAGCGGTGACGAACCCGCTGAGGTTGGGCTTGGCGCGGCGGCCATCGGAAGCGGAACCGGCCGAGCCGGATGTTGCGTCGCATGCCGAAGTCGAGCAGGACGACGGTGCAGCCTGGCACATCCCCATCCTCGACTCGGGCGAGCCGGGTTTGACCGAGCCGGACTCCGCATGTCCGCTGATGGCGCGCATCACCTCATCGGCAATCCGCTGCACGAGTTGGGGATCCACTTCACTCATACCATCACTGAATAGAAACACTTGCGGGGGCAATTTCCGCGTGATCCACGATGCCCAGCGTCCACCATCGGGCCGGGCTGTTGTCGTCGTTGAGCAGTTGCCGCAGTCCAAGGCCATCACTGGTGATCACCACCAGGTCGCCGTGGCCGGCACCGAGGCGATCGACCACCAGCAGGGGATCGCCTTCCAGCTTGCGGTCCGTACTCACCGTCTGGGCGATCAGCAGCTTGGCGCCGCTGAGCGAGCGGTGCTTCACAGTGCTGGTGGCGCGGCCGATGATGCGTGCAAGCTGCATAAAGTCGCGTTCCTGTCTTTCCCCCTCTCCCCATTCCGGGGTGGGAGAGGGCCGGGGTGAGGGCCGACAACCAGTGACCCTCGATCAACACTCCTACACCATGCGCAGCGCCCCGCTGATGCTCATGCGGCGGAAGCGCGTAAAGGTCAATGGGTTCGTAATGCCTTCACCGCTGGGCGTGGCGATCGAGTAGCTGGGATAGCCTTCGCCCTCGATGCCCAGGCCCGCGGTGCAGGGGCCATTGACCACGAAAATCGTGGTGTTCATGGCCTGGCCCATGCGGGTGATGTTCTTGAAGTTGTTGGAGTGAATCAGGGCCGTGTGCTGGAAGCCGTGCTCGTACTTCAGCGCCATTTGCAACGCTTGATCGAAATCGCGGCAGCGCACGAACGGCACGAACGGCATCATCTGCTCGGCCGAGACAAACGGATGCTCGGCCGGCGTTTCGCCGTAAAGCAACTCGACCTTGTCGTCGATAGTCAGCCCCACCGCCTTGGCCAGCACGCTGGGATTCTTGCCCACGAAATCCTTCTGAGCGACCCAGTGCTCACCGTGCTTGGTCAACGCCTGCTCGGTGAGCCTGGCGATCTGACCGGCATCCAGCCGCACGGCGCCGGCCCGCTTCATGGCTTCCATCATGCGGTCGAACACCGACTCGACGACGAACACTTCCTTTTCGCCGATGCATAGCAGGTTGTTGTCGAAGCCGCCGCCGAAAATGATGGAGTACGCTGCCCGATCCAGGTCGGCTGTCTCATCGACCACCACCGGCGGATTGCCCGGGCCGGCCACGATGGCCCGCTTGGGTTGCTTGGCCGCCGCCCGCGCCACACCGGGGCCGCCGGTCGCCACCAGCAGCGGAATGTCGGGATGCTGGAACACCGCTTCAGCCGAGCGCAACGTCGGCGGATGAATCACGCACATCAGCGGATCGATGCCGAACTTGTCCTTGATCGCCCGGTTGTACGCTTCGACCGCGGTGGCCAGGCAGTTGGCCCCGGAAGGATGAGCGTTGATGACCATGGCGTTGCCGGCCGCGATCATGTTGATGGCGTTGGCGCTGACGGTGGGCACGGAGTGTGTTACCGGCGTGATGACGCCGATCACGCCCCACGGCGCGCCTTCATCAAACCCAACGCCCGCGCTGCCGCTGTGAGCTGCCGTGCGCAGAAACTCCACGCCCGGCACCTTTTCCAGCAGCTCCAGCTTGGCGGCCTTGTGCTCGAGTCGCCCGACTTTGGTCTCGGCATATTCCATCCGGCCCCAGGCGTCGGCGTTCTGTTTGGCCATCTGCTTGATCAGCTTGCAGATGCCGTCGCGCACGTCCAGGTCCTTGCTGGCCAGTTGTTTCTGGGCATGCGTCGCGGCCGCCACCGCCGAGTCGGCGTCCGCAAACAAGCCCGAACCATCCGAGAGCTTCGCCTGCGGCGGTTGCGATGACGATTGATTCATCGCCAGCCGGCGAAGCACCTCTTGCACCACGTTGTCAACCAACAGTTGCTGATTCATGACTTGCCGTCATAGATTTTCTTGGCCCCGACGACTGCTTCATCGACGATGCCGATGATCACCGCGTCGGTGGGGATTTTGTTGCAACCTTCAGCCATGCGGGCGCTGGAGCCCTGCGTCACCAGCACCAACTGGTCGATGCCGGCGCCGATCATGTCCATGGCCACGATGGCGCGACCCGTCACGCCGAACCGTCCGCCGCCGCCGTTGCCCTTCTCAGGCGTCGCGGCCAGCTTCTCGTGCTCGTAGTCAACCTTCAGCGGCTCGACGATCAGCAGCTTGCTGCCGCCGACCGACTTGTCCTTCACAGTGGCCACCACGTGGCCTTTGACTCTGGCGAGGAACATGGGCTAGCTCCGTATCTGCCACGAGGGCGCATCGCGTGTCAAAGTTTGGCCACGTCTTCATGCGGGCGGGCGATGACGTTGACCGAGACCACTTCGCCCACGCGGCGGGCCGCCTCAGCGCCGGCATCGATGGCTGCCTTGACCGCTGCGACATCGCCCGTGACGGTGATCGCCACGAAGCCGCTGCCGACCTTGTCCTGGCGCACGAAGGTGACGTTGGCCGCCTTCAACGCTGCGTCCAGCGCTTCGACCGAGGCGATGATGCCCTTGGTCTCGATGGTTCCGATGGATTGCTGTGCCATGTGCGTAACTCCGTAAATGGATGGCTGATTCAGTTGTTGTGTAGCACCTCAAAGGTCTGGCGGGCGACGACCAATTCCTCGTCGGTCGGCAGCACCCAGACTTTCACGTTGCTGTCACCCGCGCTGATGCACGTTTCACCTGTGGCGGGGGCGGTTTCGTTTTTCTTCTGCTCCAGCTTCAGGCCCAGGAAATCCAGACCATCCAGCACCTGCCGGCGCATCGACCAGTCGTGCTGACCGATGCCGCCGGTGAAGGTGATGGCATCGACGCCGCCCAGCACCACCAGGTACGCCCCCAGGTAGTGACGGGCTGATTCGACAAAGGCGTCGATGGCCAACTTCGCCTGGGCGTTGCCCTGCTCGGCAGCCTGCTTGACCAGTCGCATGTCGGGGCTGACCCCGCTGAGGCCGGCCAGTCCCCCACCGCTGGCGAGCTTTTTGAATATGTCCTGCTGGCTGAGCCCGTGTTTCTGCAGCATGAGCATGGCGAAGGCGTCGAAGTCGCCCACGCGGCTGGCGTGAAACAGACCCGACTGGGCCGTGGTGCCGAAAGAATTGGCGCAGCTCTTGCCATCGCGGATGGCGCAGACGGAACTGGAGCCGCCCAGGTGCAGATTGATGATGCGGCGGGAATCCGGATCGATCTGCTTCATGCGGCGGGCGATGTAGGCATTCGACGCGCCGTGGAAACCGTAGCGGCGCACGCCCATGTCAATCCACTCGTGCGGCGTGCCGTAAACCTGCCTGGCCAGCGGAATGCTCTGGTGGAAGGCTGTCTCAAAGGCTGCAACCTGCGGCACGCCCGGAAGTTTTTCCTTAAACGATCGCATGGCCGCGATGTAGGGCGGGTTGTGAGCCGGAGCGAGATCGGCAAAGCGTTCCATCACGGAAAGCACTTCGTCATCCACGCGCACCGCCCCACTGATCGGCCCGCCGTGCACTGCTTTGAAACCGATCGCCTGCAGATGGCTCGCCTGTTCGACGCCGAGCTTGCCAAGCTGCTGCAGGTGCAGGTCGATGGCCTGACCGTGGTCCGCCAGATCGCGCGTGCCGGAGCTTTCGCCCTGCAGCGCGGTGATGGACCAGCGGCTGTCGCCCTGACCGATGCGATCAGCGTCACCGCGGGCCAGCACCTGCTGGCTTTGAGCGTCGAGGTCGAACAGCTTGTACTTGAAGCTGGTCGAGCCGAGGTTGGCCACGAGCACGATCATGGTTCCTGCCCGTGTGAAGTTAGAAGGACGAGAGCAGCGCGTCGTGCGGTCGGGGAATCACGTGTGCCGCAACCAGTTCGCCCACGCGACCGCCGGCCTCAGCGCCTGCGTCAATCGCCGCTTTGACCGAGCCGACATCGCCCTGCACGATCACGGTGACGTAGCCGCCGCCGATGGCGATGCTCTTGACGAGCTTGACATCCGCTGCCTTGAGCATGGCGTCGGTGGCCTGCATCAGGCCGGTCTCGCCGCGGGTTTCCAGAATGCCTAGTGAAGCCATGTGACAGACTCCTATCGGGTGCTTGTTGAAAATTGAAAGGCGTGGGAATTACTTCTTCCGGGGGGACTTGGGCATGACGTTGGTCAGCTCATCGTGCGGCCGGGGAATCACGTGCACGGCTGCCAGACTGCCCACGCGACTGGCCGCCGCTGCGCCTGCGTCGATCGCGGCCTTGACTGCAGCCACGTCGCCGCTGATGAAGCTGGTGACCAGCCCCGCGCCGCATTTGTCCCAGCCGATCATCGTGACGTTGGCGGCCTTGAGCATCGCGTCGCTGGCCTCCATCAGGGCGGTCAGGCCCTTGGTCTCCACCATGCCGAGTGCTGCTTGTGCCATTGATGTATCTCCGTGAATATGGTTGATGGTTTTTGGTTGTTGGTTCTTGGTTGTTGGTTGTTGTTGTCGGCATCATGTCAATGAACCAAGAACCAACAACCACAAACCTACACTTTGATCAACTCCATACGTGTGGCCGTGTCCAGGTGGCAGGCGTTGCCTTCGTCGGTGTCGATGTGCACTTCCAGGCGCACCTTGGGATGCTCGCGCACCTTGACGCGGTCGAAGATCAGGCCGCAGGGCCCTTCGATCTTCAGTTTCATGTAGTCGCCGTCTTTGACGCCGAAGTGCTTCAGGTCGGCCGGGCTCATGTGAACGTGACGCTCAGCGCGAATCACACCCTGTCGCAATGTCAGCGCACCATGCGGACCGACCAGCACGCAGCCGGGCGTGTCGCGGTGATCGCCGCTGATGCGCAGCGGAAGGTCGTGCCCCATGAACACGCCGTCGGTGTTGCTGAGCTCGACCTGCGTGTAGTTGCGGGTGGGGCCGAGGATGCGCACGTTGGGCGTCATGCGATTGCGCGGACTGCCGGGGATGAGGATGTTGACGGTCTGCTCGCTGGCAAACTCGCCTTCCTGGTAGAGATCCTTGAGCTTGGTCAGCTTGGCCCCGGGGCCGAAGAGCACTTCCAGGTCGGCCTGGGTGACATGGGCGTGGCGGGCGGAAACGTTGACCACCAGCGGGTTTGGGCCGCCATGGGATCGGTTGTCACGATAGCTGGGCAAGGGGCCGGCCCAATGGTCGCGCAGAACCTGGCGGACGATCTGCTCGACCTGGCTACGTTCAAGTCCTTTGAGGGACTTGAGTTGCGGAAGATCAGCAAGCGTGGCGGTAGACAAATCGAGTCCCCTGGGCCAAGAGAACGACTAAAATCTACCACAATCTACCAATTTATTCCATAACCTGCAATTATTATGCACAAAAATATCACAATCTCCCACGGACGAGGGGGTTTGTGCTATTCATATGGGCACCCTGCCGCCTGAACTCTCGGCTGCGGCTCGGTATCCTCTCGGTATCCTCTTTGAAAGGCATTCGCCACTCGCAAGACTTCTCGACGAAAGGATCAACATGGTGCAGGCCATTCTCGCTCTGGATCAGGGAACCACCAGCTCACGGGCCATCCTTTTCGATCACGGCGGCAACATCCTGGCCGTCGCCCAGCAGGAGTTCGAACAGATTTATCCCCAGGCCGGCTGGGTCGAGCACAACGCGGAGGAAATCTGGACCACGCAGTTGACCGTCGCCAAACAGGCGATTGCAAAAGCCAAGCTCACTGCCGCTGACATTGCCGCCATCGGCATCACCAATCAGCGCGAGACCACCGTCGTCTGGGATCGCAAAACCGGCAAACCCATCGCCAACGCCATTGTCTGGCAGGATCGCCGCACCAGCGCTTTCTGCGATCAGTTGCGCAAGGCAGGCAAAGACATACTCATCCAACAGAAGACCGGCCTCGTCGTTGATGCGTACTTCTCCGGCTCCAAGATCCGCTGGCTGCTGGACAACGTCCCCGGCGCACGACAACGCGCTGAAAAAGGGGAACTGGCCTTCGGCACCATCGACACCTGGCTGATCTGGAAGATGACCGGCGGCAAGACACACGCCACCGACATCACCAACGCCTCGCGCACCCTGCTGATGGACATTGCCACCGGCGACTGGGACGCGCAGATGCTCGAACTGATCGGCGTGCCGCGCAGCGTGTTGCCGCAGATTCACTCCAGCAGTGAAAAGATTGCCGAGACTCAGCCCGACCTGCTGGGCAAAGCCATTCCCATCGCGGGCATTGCCGGCGACCAGCAAGCCGCCCTGTTCGGCCAGGCCTGCTTCCAACCCGGCATGGCCAAGAACACCTACGGCACCGGCTGCTTCATGCTCATGAACATCGGCGACAAGCCCACTCCCTCCAAAAACAAGCTGCTGACCACCGCCGGCTGGCAGGTCAACTCACAAACAACCTATGCACTCGAAGGCAGCGTCTTCATTGCAGGCGCAGTGGTGCAGTGGTTGCGTGATGGTTTGAAAATCATCAAATCCGCCCCGGAAATCGAGCAACTGGCTGCCAGCGTGCCCGACAACGGCGGCGTCTATCTCGTGCCTGCCTTCGCCGGCCTGGGCGCTCCGCACTGGGATCAGTACGCCCGCGGCACCATCACCGGGCTGACCCGTGGCACCACCGCTGCCCACCTGGCCCGCGCTGCACTCGAAGGCATCGCTTACCAGGTCGCCGACGTGCTCGACGCCATGCAGCAGGACGCCCACGTGAAGATCAAGGAGCTGCGCGTTGACGGCGGCGCGGCAGCCAACAACCTGCTGATGCAGTTCCAGGCGGACATGCTCGGCGTGCCCACGGTGCGCCCCAGGATCACTGAGACCACCGCCCTGGGCGCTGCCTATCTGGCGGGCCTGGCGGTCGGCTTCTGGGACAACCTGGATCAGATCGCTCATCACTGGCAGGTCGAGCGCCGCTTCGAGCCGCAGATGCCCGCGGATGAAGTGGCCCAGCATCGATCCCGCTGGAGCGAAGCGCTGCGTCGCGCCGCCGAGTGGGAGCCACGTGCTTCGTAGCACCGCATGTCAATGCTGCACCCTTGCTTGCGATGATCTGGTGGATTTAGAACCGAAAACAAAATGAGCCACGAAGGCACGAAGAACACAAAGATTGGATGGTGTGAACAGACTTATTCTTCGTATCCTTCGTGTCTTCGTGGCGAATCTTTCATTTTGTCAGGGACTCTTTAGATTCTTCTGCTCGAATTCTGTTTCGAGCTTCTGCATTTTCTCGAAAGGTCGCTCATGCACTATTTCCTTGCGGAATTGATCGGCACGGCCATCCTCATCATTCTCGGCGACGGGGTGGTCGCCAACGTGGTGCTCAACAAGACCAAGGGCCAGGGCGGCGGCTGGATCGTGATCACCTTCGGGTGGGGCATGGCGGTGTTCGTAGCGGTCTTCTGCGTCGGTACGTACAGCGGAGCCCACATCAATCCGGCGGTGACCGTAGCCATGCTGGCGGCAGGCAAGCTCAGTCTGCCCATGGCCGGCGGTTACATCCTCGCCCAGATGATCGGCGCCATCCTCGGAGCGGTTCTGGTCTTCTTTTTCTACCGCGATCACTTTGCCGCCTCCGATGACGCCGAACTCAAGCTGGCCGTCTTCTGCACCGGCCCGGCTATCCGCAACTTTCCCAACAACTTCTTCTGTGAGGTTCTGGGCACCTTCATGCTGATTTTTCCCATCTTCTTCATGGGAACCGACGGCAACACCCCCACCGTCGGCCTGGGCAGCCTCGGAGCCCTGCCGGTCGGCCTGCTGGTCTTCGCCATCGGCCTGTCACTGGGCGGAACCACGGGTTATGCCATTAACCCGGCCCGCGATCTGGGCCCGCGCATCGCTCATGCCATCCTGCCCATCCCCGGCAAGCGCGACAGCGACTGGGGATATGCCTGGGTGCCGGTGATCGGTCCCCTGCTGGGCGGACTGGCGGCGACTGCCGCGGCCGTGGCACTGCACATTTGAGTTTTCCATGGCGCGGCGACGGCCGGTCAACCGGCCTCGGCCGTGAACGCGAGTCACGGCGCCTTGGCCGGGGGGGCTGCTTGACGGTCCAGACGGACCCCGATAAATTGCGTAAGTTCCTTTAGTAGAAATAACTGGAGCTGTGGACATGACGATCCGATCGCACGCTGTCGGGATGGTAGCGCTGCTGTTTAGTGTGTTGGCGGCGGTACCGCTGTCAGCTCAAGACCAAGACGCGGCCGGCCTCTGGGCGGACTTCAACCACTACGTGTTGGTGGCTCGTCCGGACTTGGCCAAAGCCGCCGGCGAAGCGCTGCTGCAGAAGGCTGATGAACAGCAATTGCTGGATGTGGTCGAAGCCAGCGACTATGCGAACTACGATCGCACGCTCCAGCGCGCTGCCAAGACCGAAGGTCTGGGCGACATCGCCAGGCAACTGGACGCCAAGATTCAGGCTGCCCGCATCTCGCGCAGCCGCGAATCGCAGCGCATCGGTGATGACATCAATAAGCTGGCTGACGGTCAGCGGCCTTATCTGAACGCGGTTGAACGGCTGAAAGCTGCCGGTCAGTACGCTGCGCCGCAGTTGCTGGCCGTGCTGCGCGACGGCAGCAAGACCTCGCTGCAGCCTTACGTGTTGCAAGCCATGGTGGCTGTGGGTCGCCCGCTGGTGGCGCCGCTGTCTGAAGCGCTGCCCAAGCTTGATCCGGTCAACCAGGGCCGCATCGCCCAGGTGCTCGCGGAGATCGGCTACCCCCATCCGCTGCCCTACCTCAAGCAGATCATCGATGACCCGGCCACTGATCCCGACGCTCGCCTGCTGGCCCGCAAGGCTTACGAGCAGTTGCTCGAGCGCACCGATCTGCCCAGCGATCTGAACGCGGCCATGCTCTACCTGCTGCTGGGCGAAAGCCAGTACAAGCATCAGACCACCGGCCAGGAAATCCCCGGCTACGATGCCGCCGAGGGCAAAGGCATCGTCTGGCATTACGACGATCAGGTTGGCCTCGTGCCTGTGCCGGTGCCCGGTGCGGTGTACGGTGATGTGCTGGCCATGCGGGCTGCCACCGCCGCCCTCGCGCTGGATCCTTCTCTGGATAAAGCTCTGAGCCTTTACCTGATGGCCAATCTTCGCCGGCAGAATAATCTGCCCCAGGGCGAAACCGATCCCAGCTACGCTGCCGACCGCCAGGATCCGATGTTCTACGCTCTGCTGGCAGGCCCGGCTCGCCTTCAGGATGTGCTGGCCCGCGCCTTGAGCGATCGTGATCCGGTGCTGGCCATCGATGCCATCGATGCCCTGTCCGAGACCGCCGGCGTCAAGGATCAGGCTGGCGGCAACGGCGATAAGCCCCTGGTCACCGCCCTCTCTTTCCCCGATCCGATGGTCCGCTTCCGCGCTGCGGCCGCCCTCACCAGCGCCCGCCCGGTTGAAGCCTTCCCAGGTTCCTTCCGCGTGGTGCCCGTGCTGGCTGAGGCCCTGCGTCCCAGCGACACCAAGGTCGCCCTCGTGCTCTCCGACAATCAGGACACGCTCAACAGCCTGGTGGCTTCCGCCAGCGAGCTGGGCTACACCGTGCTCAGTGGCATGACCCTGGCCGGCGTGCAGGATCAGGTCGCCACCGCCGCGGCCGTCGATGTCATGATCACCGGCGGCAGCCTGGCAGCGATCGAGACTGCACTCAACAGCAGTGAAGATGACTACCGCCTGGGAGCCGTGCCCGTGCTGGCCATGGTCACGCCCGCCCAGCAGGTCGATCTCAACGAGCGCTACGGCGACAAGGCCCGCCTGGCCAGCAGCGTGATCCCCGCCGAAGCTGAGTCGCTCACCGGGGCCTTGGAGTCGGCCCTCAAGCTGATCGCCCCGCAGGAAGTCAGCGCCGAAGATGCCAAGAAGATGGCGATCGAATCACTGCATCTGTTGGCCACCGTGGCCCTGGCCAGCGATGTCTACAACGTGCAGGACGCCGAGCCCGCGCTGATCGCCTCGCTGGATGCTTCGGATGCTGACGTGGTCACCGGCTCGGCTGCCGTGCTGGCCCTGATTAACGATGCCCAGGCCCAGAGCGCCCTGATCGAAGCCGCCCTCAAGGCCAGCGGCGACACGCAGGTTGCCCTGCTCAACAGCCTGGCCGACTCCGCCTCGCACTTTGGCAACATGATCTCCAGCGAGCAGAGCAATCTGCTGCTGAAACTGGTGCTCTCGTCCACCGGCGACACCGCCCTGGCCGCCAGCCGCGCTCACGGCGCTCTGGCTCTGCCCACCAGCAACAGCGTGCAGGAAATCCTCAAGTAACCGATCGCTGAATCAAAAACTTCCCGGCCGCTTGCGGCTTCGCGAACCCGCCCAACCTCGGCAGCGTTCCCGAAAACCGCAAGCGGCCTGTTCAATTATCGGCCCCCCAAATCCCGCACAATCCCTACCGCCCGCATCAACCGCACCGCCCGTTCAGCCGACATAGCCTTACATGAGCAGCGCCACCGCCGCCACCGATCGACAGAAGCGCGAAGCTTCCTACTACGATCAATACGCTCATCTGCATGCCGTGCGCGAGGTGGACTTCACTCCCGTGCTCAGCGACCAGCGCCGGCCGTGGAGCCCTTACTGGACCGTCTGCCGCCTCGTCCGCGACGCCTATGCAACCGGGGCCCGGACTCTGCTCGACGCCGGCTGCGGCATGGGCGCTGCCTCCGTCTGCTTCGCCCGGCTCGGCTTCGATGTCACCGGCTTCGATATCTCCGATGGCAATCTGTCCGTCGCCCGCCGGCTGGCTCAGCAACATGAACTATCCGACCGCTGCCGCTTTCTCACCATGCCTGCCGAGCGGCTTGACTTTCCTGACGCCAGCTTCGACGTGGTGGTGGGCATCGACTTTCTGCATCACGTGGAAGTGGGCGCTGTGTTGAATGAACTGGCCCGCGTGCTGCGGCCGGGCGGTGTGGCGATCTTCAAGGAGCCGTTGGCGGACAATCCGTTGGACGCCCTGCGCACGCTCATGCACCGTCGCCGCCGGGTTTCACTGCAGCGCGAGGTGCACGTGACGGAGGACGAACGCAAGCTCGGCCGCCACGAGATTCGCCTGATCAACCAGACCTTTGCCGAGCCGGTGTTCTTCCATCGCTTCTCCGTGTTGCAGCGGGCTTATCGTCTGCGTCCCGATCGTCTGCGAGGACTGTACTGGAAGCTTCAGCGGGCTGACTACGAGTTGATGCGCTACTGTCCGCCGCTGGGCCGCCTGGGTGACGTGGGCGTGTTCAGCCGCCGCCTGACGCCCTCTTGCTCGGGGCAGGCGATCGGGTAAGCTTTGGGGCATGGCCCAATTCTTCCCGGAAATCGGCAGCGTTCCTTTCCAAGGCCCGCAATCCCGCGACCCGCTGGCCTTCAAGCATTACAACCGCGACGAGCTGGTTGAAGGCAAACCGATGCGCGAGCATCTGCGCTTCTCGATCGCCTACTGGCACTGCTTCTGCGGCGGCGGCTCGGATCCCTTCGGCGTCAACACTCGGCTGATGCCCTGGCAGGTCGATGACCCGATGCAGACGGCTGCCAACAAAGCTGCCGCCTGCTTCGAGTTGTGCCAGAAGCTGGGTGTCGAGTTCTACTGCTTCCACGACACCGACGTCGCCCCGGAAGGCGCTACGCTGGCTGAGAGCTTTGCCAACTTCGACCGCATCGTGCCGCTGTTGCAGGAAGGTCAGCAGAAGACCGGCGTCAAACTGCTATGGGGCACCGCCAACTGTTTCAGCAACCCGCGCTTCATGCACGGAGCCGGCACAACCTGCAACGCCGACGCCTTCGCTTACGCCGCCGCCAAGATCGCAAAGACCATGGAGGTCACGCACGCACTGGGCGGGGCCGGCTACGTCTTCTGGGGCGGGCGCGAAGGTTACAAATCGCTGCTGAACACCGACATGAAGCGCGAGCTGGATCACCTGGCCCGCCTGCTGCACATGGCGGTCGAGCACAAGCACAAGATCGGCTTCAAAGGTCGCTTCTTCATCGAACCCAAACCCAAGGAACCGACCAAGCACCAATATGACAGCGATGCCGCCGCCTGCCTGGCCTTCCTGCAGAAGTACGACCTGCTCGATCATTTCGACCTGAACATCGAAGCCAACCACGCCACGTTGGCCGGCCACACCTTCCAGCACGAACTGGAATTAGCTGCCATCAACGACAAGCTCGGCTCCGTTGACGCCAACCGCGGCGATGTGCTGCTGGGCTGGGACACCGATCAATTCCCCACCGATCTGTATGACACCACGCTGGCCATGCTGACCATCCTCAAAGCCGGCGGATTCAAAGGCGGCGGCCTCAACTTCGACGCCAAGGTTGCCCGCGAGAGTTTCGAGCCCATCGATCTGTTCCACGCTCACATCGGGGCCATGGACAGCTTCGCCCGCGGCCTGAAAATCGCAGCCGCCATCCGCGCCGACGGCTCACTCGATCGCTTCGTCCAGCAACGCTACGCCAGTTGGGACACCGGCATCGGCGCCAAAATCGAAGCCGGCCAGGTCACGCTCGATCAGGCCCGACAGTACATGCTGGAGAAAGGCGAAATCGCCCCCAATCAGTCCGGCCGCGTCGAGATGCTAGAGAATTTGATCAACCAGTTCATCCAATAATCACGCCTGTTGATCGCGCGACATCATGGCCCACTACCTCGGACTCGACATCGGAACCTCCGGCACCAAAGCTTTGCTGATGGACGCCAGCGGCCGCGTGCTGGGCACCGCCACCTCCGAGTACGGCGTGCTCTCACCACATCCCGGCTGGAGCGAGCAGAACCCACGCCACTGGTACGCCGCCTGCATCAAAGCCACGCGGTCCGTGCTGCGCAAAGCCCGCATCAAAGGCCGCGACGTTGCAGGCATCGGCTTGAGCGGCCAGATGCACGGCCTGGTCATCACCGACCGCACAGGCAAACCGCTGCGCCCCAGCATCATCTGGAACGATCAGCGCACCGCGGCCGAAGCTGTTGAGATTGAACGCAAGGTCGGCGGCAAATCCAAGCTCATCCAGCTCACCGGCAACGCGGCCATGACCAGCTTCACGCTGACCAAGCTGCTGTGGGTCCGCCGCCACGAGCCGCGCGTCTATGACAGAATCCGTCACATGCTGCTGCCCAAGGACTACGTGCGCCTGCGCCTGACCGGCGAATACGTGGGCGATGTCTCCGATATGTCCGGCACGCTCTTGCTGGAGCAGCGCACGCGGCAATGGTCCAGGCCGATGATCTCGAAGTTCCAGATCGATGCCGACATTCTGCCGCCGGTGGTCGAATCGCACGACATCACCGGGCGACTGACCCGCAAAGCGGCTGACGAAATGGGCCTGATCGCCGGCACACCCGTGGTCGGCGGCGGCGGCGATCAACCAGCCGGGGCCGTGGGCAACGGCGTGGTCCGCGCGGGACTGACCAGTGCCGCCATCGGCACCAGCGGCGTCGTCTTCGTCCACAGCGATCGCTATCACACCGACCCGCAAAGTCGCATCAACACCTTCTGCAGTTGCGTGGCCGGGCAGTGGTGCATGTTCGGCTGCATCCTCTCGGCCGGCGGCAGCTTCCAATGGCTGCGCGATACGTTCAACGATTCCTACGATAAGCTCACCGCGCAAGCCGCTAAATCATCACCCGGCAGCAACGGCGTGTTCTTCCTGCCCTACCTGACCGGTGAACGCACGCCGCACGCCGACCCCCACGCTCGCGGCGGATGGTTCGGCATCAGCGCCACCACCACCCGCAACGACCTGGCTCGCTCGGTGCTGGAAGGCGTCACCTTCGCCATGAACGACACCCTGCTGCTGCTGCGAAGTCACGGCCAGCGCATCAGTCAGATCCGCCTCTCCGGCGGCGGCGCACGCAGCGCCTTCTGGCGTCAGTTGCAGGCTGACATCTACGGCTCAACCTGCGTCACCATCAACTGCGAAGAAGGCCCCGCTTACGGTGTCGCCCTGCTGGCGGCTGTCGGCTGCGGTGAATTCGATGATGTGCCGCAAGCCTGCCGAGCCGCCATCCGCGTCACCCGCACCATCAAACCCGACACGCGCCGCCGCAATGTCTATCGCAAACTGCAACAGCGCTTCGATCGCCTGTATCCGGCATTGAAGGGTGAGTTCTTGCCTGCGTAGAGTGGACCACAATTTGAATACGACCAGTTTAGCCGCCGAGCTTGCTCGGTGTTGTGCGAGCAAGCTCGCACGCTAAACAGCACTTGGGCGCGATCATTGCGTGGATTGCGTTACCCGATGCGTTCCGACTTCATCCGCCGGCTCATCAGGCGGCTGATCGCTTCGATGGGGTCCATCGCCTCGAACAGCACCGCGTTGACCGCTTCGGTGATCGGCATCTCCACGCGATACTTCTCCGCCAATCGCACCACCGCTTTGGTCGTGGGCACGCCTTCGACCACGCCCGGAATACCCGCGAGCACATCGTCCAGTTTGCGGCCTTTGCCCAGTTGCTCGCCGCAGGTACGGTTGCGGCCGGTGGGTGAAAAGCATGTCGTCGCAAGGTCACCCACGCCGGTCAGGCCGAAGAAAGTCTGAGCTGATGCGCCCATGGCCACACCGAGGCGCGTGATCTCGGCCAGGCCGCGGCTGAGCAGGGCGCTTTTGGCGTTGTTGCCCGCCTGCAAGCCGTCGAGGATGCCGGCCGCAAGCGCGATGACGTTCTTGGTCGCCCCGGCCAACTCGACGCCCAGCAGATCATCGTGCGTGTAAACGCGGAACCACTGCGTGGTGAACAGCTCCTGCACGCGCTGGGCGAACGCTTCGTCATCGGATGCGGCGCACACCGTGGCCGGCAGACAGCGGGCCAGTTCCTGGGCCACGGATGGTCCGCACATCGACGCCAGCGGCCGAGCTGCCCGATCCGGGTCGTCCGCGGTCCCCGCAATCACGTCAGCGATCACCTGCGTCGGCCGCAGCAGCGTGTCCGTCTCGATGCCCTTGGCCACTGAAACGATGCCCACGCCCGGCGGCAGGTGAGAGGCCAGCCTGGTCCAGGTCGGCCGAATGAACTGCGTGGGGATGGCGCTGAGGATCAGGTCCGCGCCATCGAAGGCCACGGCCGCGTCGGCGGTGAAGCGAATGGCCTGCGGCAGGCGGTAGCCCGGCAGATAGCGGCGATTCTCGCGGGTCTGGATCAGGGCCGCGATGTAGTCGGGAAATGCGCCCCAGATGGTGACGTCAAAACCCCGGCTGTCCAGCAGCATCGCCAGCACGGTGGCCATGGAGCCGTCGCCGATGATGGCGATGTGTTGCTTTTTTTCTGTCATGGCCGCATTGTCACCACCTGCCGCCGCAGCGTCAACGCACTCGTGCAGCGCGCCATGTTCACGCCCACATCTCCCATTCGGCGGCGCGGCCGACCGGTTTACGCTTTTGCAGGTCCAAATTACGCAATTTGGCCTCGAACCGTGGTTCGGCATCAGCATAATTGAACTGGATACGAGTCACACGATGCGTTCTTCACCTTTGATGCAAGGAGAAACCACTGTGTTCAGACGCTACACCATGACCAGCCTGCTCGCCGGCGCCGTTCTGAGTCTGGCCACCATGCCTGCCGCAGCCGTGACGGTCAACAGCGCGCAACTGGGCAGCCTCGACGGAACCCTGGGCTACACGCCCAGCACCAGCGGTTGGGCTCACTCCACCAACGACACCTCCGGCAGCTACCTCGGGGCCATATCCGGTCGGGCCCAGGTCTTTCTCTTATCCCTCCGTCTGCCCGAGTTGCCCACCGGTATGCAGGTCGCCTCGGCCCAGTTGGATGTCTATGCCCGCGAGGTCAACGCTCCCAACTTCAACCTCGACCTGTGGGGCCTCGGCTATCGGGCCGACCCCAACATCATCCGTGGCGACAGCTCACCCATGACCGGCGACTACCCCGACATCGACGGCGACGGCGTGCCCGGCGGCACCAACATCGTGCCCTTCAGCGACACCACCGACCTGGGCGCCGCCTACGGCATACCCAGCCGCGTCAAACTGATGGACGACATGCTGACCGCATCCACAACCGTCAGCGACACCACGCCGATCAGCACGACCGGCAACGCGCTGGCGCAGTTCATTCAATCGTTGTACAACCACGGTGCGGTAGGCGGTGAATCAGGAGACTTCGTGGTGCTGCGCCTGACCCCCGACTCCGGCGTCAACGTCACCCAGACCAAACGCTACCGCCTGTACGTGGCCGAGAGCGGCCTGCCGACTGCGATACCGACGCTGACCATCGTGTTCGGCCCGGCGGCACATCCCGGTGACGCCAACGGCGACGGCATCGTCAACCTGGCGGACCTGCAGATCCTCGGTGACAACTGGCAGTCGACCACGGCCGGCTGGTCCGAGGCTGACTTCACCGGCGACAACATCGTCAACCTCGCGGACCTGCAGATCATCGGCGACAACTGGGGTTACGGCACCGGTGGCGACGCCGGCTTCGATCAGGCACTGGAATCGGTCGCCATCCCCGAGCCCGCCGGGCTGCTGGTGTTGGGCCTGGGCAACCTGCTGATTCTCTGCCGGCGTTGAGGGGGCTGAACATCGCCCTGCTGTCCAACACATGAACCTTCGGGGTGGCGGTGGACGATCCATCGCCACCTCATTTGTTTAGGCTCGGTTTTGATCGGCCGTCTGTGTGCCATGGGGCTTGTGAGGTATCATTTCCGTAACCGGTCTTATGAGGCAGCATCTTGAAACGCCAGAACAGACCGGCCCGGAGTGATCGTTTGTCGCAGAAGGTTCACCGAGTCGCGGTGTTGACCACGACGACCAGCTTTGGGCGGCGGATTCTCAAGGGCGTCAGCGCCTACGTCCGGCCCACCCGTCCCTGGGCCATGCACATCGGGACGCCCTACATCCCCGAACGAATCGAACAGCTTCGGCAATGGTCGCCCACCGGCATCATCGCTCACCTGGGCACCGCGGAGATGATCGACTCGCTGCGGCAATGGGGTGTGCCGACGGTCAATGTCTCCAACGCCATCAAGGTCGCTGACATACCGCACGTGGGCATCGATGATCGCGCGGTAGGCACCATGGCCGGCCGCCACCTGGTGGAAAAGGGACTCCATCACTTCGCTTTCTGCGGCGATCTGTCACGCGGTTACGCCCGAGACCGCCGCGATGGTTTTCGTGAGGTGGTGACCGAGGTCGGCCAGACGTATGACGAGTTCCCCTGGCCGGACAAGCTGTACAACTCCATCCTGAACCTGTTCGACACCCGGCACGAAGCGGGCGTGGTGCGCTGGTTGCAGGAGTTGCCCAAGCCGGTGGGCATTCTGGTCTATCAGGACTTCATGGGCTTTGCGTTGTGCGAGGTCTGTCGGCATCGCGGGATCGACATTCCCGAACACGTGGCGCTGATCGGGGTGGACGACGACGACATCGCCTGCGCCCTTGCCTATCCGCCGATCTCCAGCGTGCGCTCACCGCTGGAGCTGGTGGGTTACGAAGCCGCCCGCGTGCTGGACGACTTGTTTCAGGGCAAAGATCCGCCGCCGCAGCCGATCCTCTTCCCGCCCAGCTCCGTGACCGAACGGCTGTCGACGGACATCGCCGCCACCGATGATGTCGAGCTGGCTGCCGCTTTGCGCTTCATCCGCGCCCATGCGGACAAGCCGATCCAGGTCGAGGACGTGCTCAACGAGGTGCTGATCAGCCGGCGCACGCTTGAGAATAAGTTCAAGCGTCTGCTGCACCGCACGCCCCTGGCGGAGATCCACCGCGTGCATCTGGAGCAGGCCCGGCGGCTGCTGACTGAAACGCAACTGCCCATCGCCCGTGTGGCCGAGTCCTCCGGGTTCAGCAGCATCATGCAGATGAGCAACGCCTTCCGCCGCTACACCGGCATGTCGCCCAGCGAGTACCGCCGCCATCCCAACTCGGCCGGGCCCATCCAGTTCGGGGACGCCTGAGCAGCCTCCCGCCGCGGCCGAACCTTTCGCAATTCGTGTTCTGGATTACGCGAAATCAGATGGTACCCGCCCGCCGCACGGGTTTAAGATGGGTTAACGCAACGTGCGCCTGATGCATGAGCTGTCCGCCATTCCAGGAAACCACTTGTGAGACATCCTTCATCACAGCCTTGCCGCGGTTTCACGCTCATCGAACTGCTGGTGGTGATCTCCATCATCGCCCTGTTGATCGCCCTGCTGCTGCCGGCCCTGCGGATGGCGCGGGAGTCCGGCCGATCCTCGGTCTGCATGAGCAACCAGCGCCAGTTCGGCCTCGCCTTCACGCTCTACCAGGGCGACTACGACGACTACTTTGTCTCCTGCGCCCAGTACGACGCCAACGTCAACCTCCTCGCCTCCTGGCCGTCCACCCTCTGGTTCAAGCATTACATCGCCGATCGCAACACCAACATCTGCCCCAGCGCCGTCACGCTCAGCACACGCTGCCTCGACCGGATACTGATGGAAAACATGGGCCACACCAGTTGGCGCAACGTCCACTACGGCGTCAACTTCGACCACGTCTTCGGCAACTACCGTGACCTCTACACCGATCGCGGCAACCAGGGCGGCACCTTCACCCAGCGCCGATACAGCCAGTCGGCCCGCCTCACCCAGATCCAGGACGCCGCCAAAACCATCAGCCTCATGGACACCCGCGTCTTCAGCACCACCACCGGCTTGCCCTACGGCTGGAACTACGTCGACAGCAGCTTTGTCAACATCTACCGCCACCCGCATGTGCGGCACATGGCGATGAACAGCATCAACGTGCTGTGGACCGACGGCCACGTCCGCACCGTGGAAGTCAACTCACAGGATGACCCCTGGGGCTCGGGCCTGACCGACTATCTCGCCGACCCCGATGACAACTGGTGGGACGCCTACACCATCCAATGAGTAACCAAGCGGAGGTGCAGTCGTGAACATCAGCAGCACGTCCAATCCAACACCGCCGGTTCGCGTGGGCATTGCGGGGCTGGGCCGCAGCGGGTGGAACATTCACGCTAACGCCTTTGAGGGGTTGCCGCAGTTGTTCACCGTCACCGCTGTGGCTGATCCCGATACCGAGCGTTGCCATGAGGCCGCCGCCCGTTTCGGCTGCCGCACTTATCCCCGCGTCGAGCCCATGTTCGAGAATCCCGACGTCGAACTGATCGTCGTCGCCAGCCCCAGCCATGAGCATCCGGCTCACACCATCGCCGCCCTCAATGCCGGCAAGCATGTGGTCTGCGAAAAGCCCATGGCTGCCAGCCTGCGCGACGCCGATGACATGATTGACGCCGCCCGCCGCAATCAGCGCTTGCTCACCATCTTTCACAATCGTCGCTTCGAGCCGCACGTCGCCGAGCTGCGTCGCATCATCGACTCCGGCACACTCGGACGCATCGTCCACGTGCGGGCCGCAGTGCATCAGTTCACCCGCCGCTGGGACTGGCAGACGCTTCAACAGTACGACGGCGGCATGCTCAACAACATCGCCTCGCACGTGCTGGACCTGATGCTGGAACTGTTCCCCCTGCGCCAGCCGCAGGTGATCGCCCACACGCAGCGGGTGTTGACGCTGGGCGATGCGGAAGATCACTGCGTGCTGATGCTCAAGCCGCGCGAGGGGCCGCTGCTGTATCTGGAGATCACCAACGCCGGGGCCTATCCGCAGGATCTGTGGCTGATCCTGGGCACGCGCGGTTCGCTGCGCGGCGATCCGTTGCAACTGGACTGGAAAGTGGCTGACTTCGATCGTCTGCCGCCGCGGCAACTGGAGCCACAGACCACCGCCGAGCGCCGCTACCAGCGCGACCAGATCACCTGGCAGGAGCATCAATGGACCTGCCCGCCGGGTCAGAACATCAACCATCACACGCACCGGCGCTTCTACCAAGACCTGTACGAAGCCTTATCGCAGGGCAGGCAGCCGGCCGTCTCCGCCGAGGGCGTGCGGCAACTGGTGGCCGTGCTCGAGCAGTGTCGCCAGCAGTGCGCCACACCGACTGTGCCGCCCGCGCTGACGCCCCAGGTCCGGCCCGACCTGACCCCCGCGGCTATAGGCAGCCTTATAGTGAAGTAGACTACAAAGAACCATGGAACACACCACCACCTACGTCGTCATTGCGTTGTATCTATCGCTGATGGTCGTGGTCGGGTTGATCATGCGCCGGCTCAACAGCGACACCAGTGACTACTTCCGCAGCGGCTGCAAAGGCACCTGGTGGCTGGTCGGGGCCAGCGGTTTCATGGGGGCCTTCAGCGCGTGGACCTTCTCCGGGGCCGCGGGCGCTGCCTACGAGAGCGGCTGGTCGGTCAGCATCGTTTACCTGGCCAACGCCCTGGGCTTCACGCTCAACGCCATCCTGCTGGCGCCGTGGTTTCGCCAGATGCGGGCCATCACCGTGCCGCAGGTGATCCAGGAACGCTTCGGCCATGTCACGCAACAGTTCTACGCATGGGTCAGCGTAGTCCTGGGCGTCTGCTATGCAGCGTTGTTTCTCTACGGCCTGGCCATCTTCATCGCCGCGGTCTTCGGGTTCAGGATCACGCACGTGGTGCTGGTGGTCGGGTCGGTCGTGCTGCTCTACTCCGTGGCCGGCGGAAGCTGGGCGGTGATGAGCAATGACTTTCTGCAGGCGCTGATCCTGGTGCCGATCACGTTGCTGATGGCGTTTCTCTCGCTGCGGGCTGTCGGCGGCTGGGGCGCCTTCATGGAGCAGGCCACCGAGACAACTCTTTCCCAGGACTTCGCCCTGTTCAACGATCCCGCTCGCTTTGCCGGCCAGTACACGCTGCTGTGGGCGGTCGCCATGCTGATCAAGAACGTCATCGGCTACAACACCATCACCTCCTCCGTGCGCTACTTCTCAGTCAAGGACGGCCGCGAAGCTCGCAAGGCCGCGTGGCTGGGTGCGATCCTGATGGCCGTGGGCGCCATCGTGTGGATGATCCCGCCCATGGTCGGC
>CAYYGM010000051.1:0-3010 GCA_964471555.1 uncultured Phycisphaeraceae bacterium | reverse complement strand
GCCGCCTGCTCTACCGCGGACAGGTCGCAGGCGTCGCCATCCCCAAGCCGGCCGAGTCGGCCTACGCCATCGTCAGCATGCAACTGCTGCCCAAGGGCTTGATCGGACTGATGGTGGTGGCCATGCTGGCAGCGACCATGAGCAGTATGGACCATGGGCTCAATCGCAATGCCGCCATCTTCACCCGCGATATCTATCCGACCATCTGCCGCCTGCTGGGGCACAAGCCGGCCGAAGGGCGCAAGCTGCTTTGGTGGGGGCAGGTGTTTTCGTTCCTGTTTGGCATTCTCATCATTCTGCTGACGCTGTACTTCGTCAGCCGCGAAGGCGAAGGCGTGTTCGAGCACATGCTGACGTTGGGCGCGGTACTGGTGTTGCCGATGACGGTGCCCATGCTGATGGCGATCTTTGTGCGGCGAGCCCCGTGGTGGGCAGCAATCTTCACCCTGCTGTTTGCGGCCGTGCCCTCGGGAATCGGCCTGTGGCTGCACTGGTCGTTTCAGACCAAGGTCTTCGTCAACGTCTGCGCCGGCATCGTCGGATTCATGGCCACCGTGCCCTTCTGGCGCTACGAGTCGCAGCAGTTCAAGGCCAAGGTCGAGACGTTCTTCGAGCAGATGCACCGTCCGGTGGATTTCGCCCGTGAAGTCGGGGCGGGTAATGATCTTCAACAACTGGTCATCATCGGCCGCTTTTCCCTGGCCACGGGTGTTCTGATTTCTATGTTGATGCTGTTGCCGCAGACGGGATTTGATCGGCTGTGCATCGTGTTCGTGGGTGGATTCGTAGCCGTGGTGGGCGCACTGCTGATGTATGCCGGCCGCCGGCGACCCGTGGCCGGCAGCGAAACGAAAGTGCTGCATGAGCAGGCGTGAGTTGCAATCCTGGTGGTGGCCGCAACCTCGAACCGTTGAGTACAGCCGGCCCTTCGCCGCGCCGACCGCGATCTACTTCGATCGCGCGCGTCTGCATCCCATGATCGCCTCCGACATCGATCGCATCGGCTTGAAGTTTGATAGCAAGGGTTGGTCGGTGCGCATGGACCACGATGCGACGCTGCCGCCGCAGGGTTATCGCCTGACCATCGAGCAAGCCGGCGCACACCTGCTCAGCCGCGACGCGACGGCTGGTTTCTACGGCCAATTGACGCTCGCGCAATTCCTCGCCCTGCATGCTGACAAATCCAACTGGCCCGCCCTGCGCATCGAGGACCGCCCCGCCTACGCCCGCCGCGGCGCGATGATTGACCTGGGGCGCAGCGTGGCGAACCTGAACATGCTCAAGCAGCTTGTGCGCGTCTTCGCCCGCCTGCGCTACAACGAGCTGCACCTGCGCCTCTACGACGACGAACTGTGCAGCCTGCGCTTCGAGGGTTTGCCCTTCGGCAGCGAAAACCCTTACGCCCTCACACTCGCGCAACTGGGGCAACTGGCCGCCTGCGCACACGAGCATCATGTAACACTGGTGCCGGAGTTGGAAAGCTGGGGCCACGTCGGGTCGCTGGTCTATCACCGTCCCGACCTGCGCGGCGGCGACGGCATGTATGCCGGCAGTTCATTTCTGGCCGGCCCGCAAGCCGTCGAACTGGTGGGACAGCTCGCCCGGCAGGTCAGCGATGCTTCACCGCACCTCGACGTGCTGCACCTCGGCTTTGACGAAGCGCAATGGCACGCGGATCCCCAGGCCCCGGCCGGCTACGACGCGCAGGCCATGCTGCTCGATCTCGACGCCCAGCGCGTGCAACTGGAGCAGCAGCGCGGCCACGCCATTGAGCTGCGCATCTGGGCTGATCTCGCCGGGCGTCCTCTGCCCCCGCAACTGCAAGGCAGGGTCACGCTGCAACCGTGGCAATACTGGATCAAGAACCGCGACATGATGGACCGCACCATCGCCACTTACCGCAACACGCCGAACCCCTGGATGATGTGCCTCGGTCAGAGCCAGGCCCAGGTGCGCGGCGCTTACAAGGCCACGCGCCACTTCTGCCGCCAGGCGATGGACGTGTCGAACCTTCAGGGAATCACCATCGCCCTGTGGGGCTGGAATGACTGGCCGCGGCAACTGTTTACGTACTTCACCGGCGCTTACTACGCCTGGAACCCGATGGCGGACAGTCCCTTCTGCGATCAGCAGGATGAGGAACTGTTCGACCAGATGGTGATGCCGAAGATGATCTGGTGGCAATCGCTGTGCGACGACGCCGACCCGCTGCAACTGGAAGCCAACCGCGGCCCGCTGGTGTGGAACGGCTACCACGTCGGCGGCCCGCATCACGGCCAACCCGTCGCCCCCACCGTCACCGCCGCCCGCACCTTTCCCCAGCGCCGCTACCATGATCCCGCACTGGGCCACCCCGAAGACATGCTGCCGACAGGCGAAGTCTTCTGAGAACGAATCATCACAGAGGGCGCAGAGGCACAGAGACACAGAGGAGAAACAATTCAGTGTTCAATGCCTTGCTCTGCGCCGCTGTGCCTCTGCGCCCTCTGCGATCGCCTTGAAACATTATCAATTCAGTCACCGTCACCGCTAAACTATCCCCATGGACGCCACCCGCCGGGCCATCGACCTCGGCACGCAACTCGGCTTCGACCTGATCGGTGTCTGCCGCGCCCAGCGCAGCGAGCGCGAGCCTTACATCCGCCAATGGCTCGCTGACGGCAAGCACGGCTCCATGGATTACCTGGCAAGCAACCTCGAAGCACGACTGGACCCGACGATTCTTCTTCCGGGGGCCAAGTCGATCATCGTGGTGGCGGATCGGTATGAATCAGCCACGAGCCATGAGCCACGAGCCACGAGGGGCAGAGTTGCCCGTTATGCCTGGGGTGCCGATTACCACAAGACCATCAAGAAACGCCTGCACAGGCTGGCTGATGCGCTGGCGGCGGAACATCCCGGCCATCAATTCCGCACCACCGTGGACACCGCACCGATTCTCGAACGCGAACAAGCCGTGCGGGCCGGCCTGGGCTGGATCGGCAAACACACGCTCACCATTCATCCCCGC
>CAYYGM010000050.1:0-28439 GCA_964471555.1 uncultured Phycisphaeraceae bacterium | reverse complement strand
GCTGACTCGCTCCTGAGCACTTCAAGCAATCTCTATGTGGGCGATGCAGGCAATGGTACGCTTCAAGTGATCCGCGGCGGACAGGTTGATGTGGGCGGCTCCACCTATGTCGGCCGCAACGTCGATTCACAAAGAAACCTGACCTTTGATACGGGCGTGCTCAACACGGTCAGTCTGCATGCTTCACCCACCGATCTACACGGGCAAGGCACGATCAACACCCATGGCCTGATCAGCAACGGCAACCTGGTCTTCGATCAGACCCACGGCCCAACACAGCAGATCACCCTCAATAGCGAGCCCGGACAAAATGTCACGATCAATCTTGATCAGACTTCCGCGGGCCGCCTGGGGGCTGGCTTCCACGGCAACGGCACTTTAACCATTACCGATGGCCGCGTCATCGAGTCTGCAATCGGCATTCTGGGCTATCACACCGACTCCAATGGCGACGCAACGGTGTCCGGCTCCGGCTCGACCTGGAACAGCGTCGGGACGATCTATGTCGGATATTTAGGCAGCGGCTCCTTGCTTGTTACCGACGGCGGACAGGTTACGGCCAGCACCATTTCCATCAGGGCCAATGGGCAGTTGGCCGGCGACGGCGTTCTGACCGCAAACGTATCCAACGCCGGCCATGTCGCACCCGGACAGTCGCCCGGCACACTGCACCTTGACGGTGATTACAGTCAACAGTCTGACGGCACGCTTGACATAGAACTAGCCGCTGGCATCAACAATCTGCTTGCGATCACCGGCAGCGCTACGCTCGACGGTACGCTGAGCGTCACACTGTTCGACGGCTTCATGCCCAGCCCGGGCCAGAGTTTCACGATCCTGACTGCATCCAGTATCAGCGGTACGTTTGCTACCGAACTGTTACCGGAGTTGGGTGGCGAGCAATTTCTCGATGTGGTCTATAACACGGACAGCGTGATGCTGACGGTGCTGGTGCCCGAGCCGGCGTCGCTGCTGCTGCTGTTGGCCGGCTTAGCACTGTTGGCGCAGCGGAGACGATCGGTGGCGACCGTGAACAACCACCGTCCATGAGCATGCGCCTGCCATTCATCAGTAACTGATATCAACACCGAATTGATCGCTGATCTTCTGCGCGCGGGATGCACGTTTCGTGCAGTGCATATTTCGCATTCCCGAGTTTTCAGATTATGGCTAAACGGATCGTTTTTTGGAACACTTCCAGACCTCTCAATACTGACATGAATATATCCATATTTTTTTCTTGCCACTGGCCCCCAGTATGGCGACAATGCTTATGCCACTGCAGGGCGTTCTTGGGGTACACATCACGCAATGTGATGATTGTTCGCCTGGCGCGGTGACTCTTGTGTCATGCCATCCAGATTCTTTCGCGTCACCACTACAGGCGGCCTGACCCAGGCCGGTAGTTTTATTTTTACGGGGTATTTGCCATGCAAACGAGTCTTTTGTTCAGCCGACACGGTTGTTCGCGCGGTGTTTCTTTTGCTTGCGTCCACATGTTGGCGGCCTGCAGCCTGCTGCTGACCGCTTTATCTTCTGCTTTTGCCGGTATCACCATCACCGGCAATGTGTCGCCGAACCCGGTACTGCCGGATCAATCAAGTTTGTACGTGGGTAAGTATGCGGATGGTACGCTCCTGATTGATGGCGGCAGCGAGGTGGATGGCGGTAGTACCTGTCTGGGGTATTGGATCGGTGCCACGGGTACGTTGACTGTCGAAGGAACGGGCACACATTTCACTGCCTGGGACATGACTGTCGGCGACTTGGGAAACGGTACGTTTGAGCTGGGCGGAGGCGCGACATCTTCAGTATCGCGGTTGGAGGTCGCCGGCAACTACGAATCTCAAAGTTCGATCTCGGTCGACGGTCTCGGGACGATGCTGAACGTTTCATCGTTCATGTCCCTGGGCGAAATGGGCCATGCAACGATGTCCATCACGGGCGGCGCAACGGTCAGCAGCTTCTGGTCATACCTTGGTGCATATGGCACAGGCGTCATGACCGTCGATGGAGCCGGCTCCATGTGGACCAATACCTATGATCTGACAATAGGACAGCGGGGCTCCGGCACGTTGAACATCACCAACGGCGCCCAGATGTCAACCGGGGGGTATGCCTTCTCAATGGGGGAAGATAGTTACTCGTCGGGTGTCCTGACGGTGGCGGGAGCTGGTTCATCATTGACCACCAGCAGCTACAGGTTTGACGTGGGCGACTATGGTAATGGCGTCATGACCATTTCCGACGGCGGCCAGGTGAGCAGTGTGAATGCATCCATCGGCTATCACGGGACAGGGACTGTCACCGTGGATGGTCCTGGATCGGTCTGGAACAACACCTCCACTTTGTACGTCGGAGAATCTGGCGATGGATCACTGGCCATTACCAACGGCGGCCAGGTGAACAGCGGCGCCAGCTATATCGCCTACAGCAGTTTGAGTATGGGTTCGGCGATTGTGGATGGGGCCGATTCGACCTGGAACATCGATGGCGATCTGACTTTCGGTCGTGGCAATCGCTTCGTTCCCATTGCATTGACGATTTCAAACGGCGGGCAAGTCAACTGCCACAATGCCACCATCCGTACCGCGCTCGCTGACTCTTCGGTCACGGTGGATGGTCCCGATTCACTTCTGACGGCCAGCGGAGATTTGTATGTGGGCTCCGTGGGCAAAGGAATGCTTCATGTGAACCATAGCGCCCGGGTTGAAGCTGCCGGCGCAACGTTTGTCGGCATTTCGCCCGTTTCAACCTCGAGGCTGACTTTTGACAACGGGACACTCGATACGGGCACGCTGCTGGCTTCCCCTCTGTTCCTGCAAGGTCAGGGCACGATCAACACCCACGGTCTTGTCAGTGATATTGACCTGGTTTTCGATCAAACCCATGGATCACAGCAACAGTTTATCCTGAACAGCGAACCGGGTCAGAACGTGGTCATCAATCTGGATCGAACATCCGCCGGCGGCCTGGGTGCCGGTTATACGGGCAACGGCACGTTGACGATTGCCGACGATCAGCAGATTGAATCCGCGTTTGGATATTTAGGTTATGGATACCAATCCAACGGCGTCGCCACAGTGGACGGAGCCGGTACAGTCTGGAACTGTCTCGCTGACCTCTATGTGGGATATTATGGAACCGGCTCGCTGACTGTCAGCGGTGGTGCACGGGTTATTTCAGGCGGTTCAACCTGGCTCGGCCAGGGATACGCTGCTTCCCAGGGAAGCATTATCTTCGACTCGGGATCGCTCACCACCAACACGCTGCTGGCCTCAACCTCGGATCTGTTCGGCCAGGGCGTCATCAATACCCATGGCCTGGTCAGCGACATCGATCTGGTGTTTGATCAGACGCATCCCGTCCACCAGCAGTTGATCCTCAACAGTGAGCCGGGACAAAACGTCACGATCAATCTGGACCAGGACGCAACCGGCGGCCTGGGCATCGGCTGGAAAGGCGGCGGATCCCTGATCATCCGCGATGGCGTCACCATCGAATCTGCATTCGGTTACGTGGGCTATGGGCAGGGCTCGACCGGAACCGCGACTGTTTCCGGAGCGGGCACAACCTGGAACTGTCACGGCGACTTGTTGGTTGGATATCGTGGTGCCGGGACGTTGGACATCCTCGATGGCGCCCAGGTCAACTGCACTTATCTGACCATGGAGGCTACGTCCGAGGCGTCTGCTGACATCCTCGTGGACGGGGCCGGGTCGGTCCTGACGGTCTCGGGTACCTCCACGAGCTGGGTCAGGGGTGATAGCAACAGCCTGACGGTGACCAATGGCGCCAGGGTCGTCGCCTATCAGGTTGACGTCGAAGACGAAAGTCGCGTGACCGGCAACGGCCAGATCATTGGCGGTCTGGTCAACGGTGGCCACGTGGCGCCCGGGCAGTCACCCGGCACGCTGTACGTCGACGGTAACTACACCCAGAAAGATGATGGCACGCTCGACATCGAACTGGCCGACGGCGTCTGCGATCTGCTGCAGATCAACAAGGCCGCCTGGCTCAACGGCACATTGAGCGTGACGCTCTACGATGGCTTCATGCCCAGCATCGGCGACAGCTTCACCATCCTGACCGCATCCAGCATCACGGGTACGTTTGATACCGAGTTGCTACCGAGCCTGGACGGGGGTTACCTGGATGTGATCTACAACAGCAACAGCGTGATGCTGACAGTACTGGTGCCCGAGCCGGCGACGCTTGTACTACTGTTGTTTCTGTGTGCGACGCGCGGGCGAAACAGGTCAGGCTATTGAGGTTCGATGACCTGTCAGATGTAAGGGGGACATTCTTTTTATGTCCCCGCAGCGGCTCAATGCTGGATAAAACGGGCAATTACTGCCAAGAGTATGGAGGTACATCATGCACCATCGTCTCATCCGGGTCGTACAAACACTTTCATCCATTCTCATGATCATGCTGGCTTCGCAGTCGGCCTGTGCTCAAGTCCACAAGGACGTGTGGCAGGTGAACGAAGGCGATTGGGCGCTGGCAGCCAACTGGTTTGACACGTTGGCGGGTGCGACCGCGACCAATCCGCCCGGGGCTGATGACAGCGCGAGCATCGGCGGAGTCAACAGCCTCACCCACTACAACCTCGACGGCTCAGGCGCATTGCTGCAGTCGCTCGAAGTCTATAACCAAGCCACGCTGGCCGTGGAGAGCGGCGTGCTGGAGACCGAAGCTTTTGCCGTAGGTCGCAACGGGGCAGGCAATCACGGCATTGTCACTCAGTCCGGCGGCAGCGTTCAGGTATCGGGCCTGGGCCAGTCCCTCTTCATCGGCGGCGGTGATGCAGCTAATGCCTCGCAATACACACTCAACGGCGGATTGCTGCAAACCACGTCAACCTGGATAGGCCGATTGAGTGTTCAGTCATCAACCCCGGGCTTCGGCCGCTTCGTTCACACGGCCGGCACGCACGACACCGGTGCCGTGGTCGTCGAAACAAACAGCGTGTACGAGCTTTCGAACACCGGCAACCTGCTGGTGGGTGAATTGCAGTTGCAGACCGGCAGTTCGACCGTTAACAGTGGGTTTTTCATGAGTGGCGGCTCGGTCGCGGTCGATCGTCTCGACCTCTCGGCATACAGCGTCTTCGACTGGTCCGGCGGCGCGATGACGGTGGAAAGCCTGCAGATGCGACACGATTCACAGTTCGTGTTGCCCACCGGCCCATCGAGCCTGACCATGGCGGGTGTCGTTGACCTGAGCGGGGGATCGGTCGTCAACAAGGCCAATGCCTCATGGACGCTGGCCCCCCAGTCACTGCTGATCCTGCCGGCCGACGGCTCAGACCCGCGCACTGATTTCGCCGGCTTTGTCACCGGTGGCAAGGTGCACCAGGCCGGTCAGACGTTCGTGCTCGGTGAGTCGGAGGAGATCCGAGGCGCGCGGGACTTCGCCGATCCCTACGATCTGGCGGGTACGATCAACGGCCAGGTCTACAGCGTGTTCCAGACCGGTGGCGTAGTTCGCGCCACGGCGCAGTTGAGCAACACGACCTTCAGTTTGGAGGGCGATGAACACCTGACGATCGAGGGCGGCTCGATCCAGGGCGGCCTCACCGCACGCGGGCCCTCGTCGGGCAGCGGCCCCGCGCCGACGGTGCACGCACAGAATGCTGACCTCGACTTCATCTCGATGAGCCTCGATCGCGGCGCGGAGCTGGTGGTCGATGGAGGAACTATCGACGGAGCCTTTCTTACGGTCGATACGTTCGGCGTATCCGGCACGCCGCCGCTGACGCACATCAGCCTCGCACATACCACGGCCACGTTCATTTCTGTGCAACTCGGCACTGCGTCGAGTTCCAACAACAAGAATATCCTGCTGGAGCTTGGCGAAGGTGCGCAGCTTTGGACCGGCTCGTTCCGCTTCGGTGCGCCGCATGTGGGCATCCCGCCGACCAGCGCCTCCACCCGTCTGCACTTCGCCGGCGATGGCGCCGAGCTCCACGTCACCACCTTTGACTTGGCCATCTATGAAGATGCCGAGATCACTGCCGCCAGCAGCGGAGCGATCGTGCTGCACGGTACGGACTTCGACAACTGGGCCACGGATGAGGCCGACTTCTCGGGGCTCGATGATGTGACGATCACCGCCGCGACGTCCGCCTCCGGCCACGACCTCTGCCTGCTGGAGGTGGCCGGCCGCGACCTGGGCCCGACGCTTGATGGTTTTGACCTCAACTTCTCGCTCGAGGGACTCGTGATCGGTGACGGTTCGCCTGCAAAGGTCTCACTCTATGATCATCACGATAACCAGCCGAACTGGATCGGCACTGAGGCCCTCTACGTCGACAGCCTTACGATCAATGCCGGCTCGACGCTTTACCTCAACGGCATCAACCTCTATACCCACACTTTTGACAACCTCGGCACGATCAACACCACCGGCGGACAGGTCTTCGTGGTGCCGGTGCCCGAGCCGACCTCGTTGCTGCTGTTGTTGACGGGTGGCGCGCTGCTGTTGCGGCGGCGTTAGGCAAGCTGCTTGCGGAAGCGGGCGATGCTGGTGGTCAGGACGACCACGCAGCAGATGGTCAACCCGGTGATCCACGGCATCAGGTCGCCAAAGTCCGCGGCCCGCAGGATCACGCCGCGCAGGATTTCGATGAAGTAGGTCACCGGGATCAGGAACGTCAGCAGCCAGATGATGTCCGGCATTGACGCTCGTGGGAAGACGAAACCTGACAGCAGCACCGAGGGCAGCATGATCATGAACGCAAACTGCACTGCGGCCAGTTGCGTCCGCGCGATGGTGGAGATCAGCAAACCCAACCCCAGGGCACAGACCATAAACAGGGCTGACAGAACCAGCAGCACCGTCAGGCTGCCGCGGATCGGTACGCCGAACAGATAGACCATGACGGCCAGCACGATCAGCAGTTCCACCATGCTCAGCAGCGTGTAGGGTGTCAGCTTGCCCAGCAGCAAGCCCGCTTTGCCCACGGGCGTGACGAACAGTTGCTCCAGCGTTCCCTGCTCGCGCTCGCGCACCACGGCAAAAGCGGTCAGGAACAGCGTCACCAGTTGCAGGATGATGCCCACCAGCCCGGGTACAAAGAAGTGCGAGCTTTCCAGGTCCGGGTTGTAAAGCAATCGCGGGCGCATCTCCAGCGGCAGGGCGGGTCGGCCGTATGCATCGCGGGCCGCCGCGGCGCCCACTGCCTCCGCGAAGTTCTGCGTGATGGTGATCGAGCGCTGCAGGCCCAGCAGGTTGGCGGTGTTCATGGCCGTGTTGGCGACCTGCGAATCGCTGCCGTCGATCAACACCTGCACGTCAACGTTCTCATGTTGCAGCAGACGATCGGAATACTTGGGCCCGATGCGCAGGCCCACCTTGGCTCGGCCGCTGGTCATCTCGCGCTGGAAGGATTGATCGTCATACACCTGGGCCACCACGTCGAAGGTGCGGGTGTTGACGAAGGCGTCGATCAACTCCCGGCTCCCCTGGCGGCCATCAAGATCGAAGACCACAGTGGGAATGTGCTCAATCTGCACGTCGATGGCGTAGCCGAAGATCAGCAGTTGCAGCACCGGCACCATGATGGCGAAAAACAACGTCACCGGCTGGCGACGCAGGTGCAGAAACTCCTTGCGCGTGATGGGCGCAAAGCCCCGCAAGATTTTGGGCGCGACACGCTTTCTGGCCGGCGGCGGAGCAGGTGGCGGCCGTGTTTCGGCGGTCGTGGAGTCTGTACGACCTTCATGGGCTGCCCGGGTGAGTGTGACAAAAACATCTTCCAGCGTCGGCGTCACGGGGCGCACGTGGACCTGATCGGTTGGAGCATTGATACGCTGGCGCAGGGCGGCTTCATCGAGTGGATCGTTGACCAGGACGTGAATGGCCTGGCCGAAAAGCGTGGCGTCGCGCACCCCTTCACCGCGGCGCAGCTCCGCCAGGTGTTCGGGCGGGTCGGGCGTTTCGATCTCGTAGCGGCGTGTGCCCTCGGGCGTCACCTCGGGCAGCGCTTTAAGCTGGTTGGGGCGACCGGCCACGATGAGCTTGGAAAGGTAGAGGTAGCCGACGTCGGTGCAGCGCTCCGCTTCGTCCATGTAGTGCGTCGTCACCAGCATGGTCACATCGCGGGCTGACAGATCGAACAGCAGATCCCACAATTGCCGTCTCGCCACCGGATCGATCCCGGCCGTCGGCTCATCGAGGAACAGCAACTGCGGCTCGTGAATGATGGCGCACGCCAGCGCCAGGCGCTGCTTCCAACCGCCCGAGAGTGTGCCGGCCGATTGTTCGAGCCGGTCGGTCAGGCCGGTGATTTGCAGGACTTCGTTTTTTCGTTCGTGCAGGCGTGTGTCGGTCAACCCGTAGATGCGACCGGAGAAATCGAGATTTTCCTCGACGGTCAGGTCGTTGTAGAGGCTGAAGTGCTGGCTCATGTATCCGATGCGCGGCTTGATCAACTCGCTCTGGGCCGCGGCGTCGTAGCCGAGCACGTTGGCGAAACCGCCGGTCGGCTCCAGCACGCCGCAGAGCATGCGCATGATGGTGGACTTGCCGCTGCCGTTGGGACCGAGCAGGCCGTAGATCGCGCCGCGCTGCACCTGGAAGTTGACCCGATCGACAGCGGTCAGCGCACCGAAACGCTTGGTCAGATCGCGCAGCTCGATGACCGGCCCGCTGTCGTTCACGGTTGATCTTCCAGCCAGACGTCAGCGGTCATGCCCGGGCGCAGCATTTGCGACTCTTCACCGGAGAGCGTCACCTTGATGCGGAACACCTGCTTGGAGCGCTCCTCCGGCGTCTGCACGTTGCGCGGCGTGAATTCGCCCTGTTGCGAAATGAACGTGACCTTGCCCTGGAATTTTCGCCCGGGGAAGCTGTCAACGGTGATGCTCAGCGCCTGGTCCAGCTTGATGTCCAGCCGATTCTGCGGCACGTAAGCGCGGACCCATCGCTCGCTGCCGTCGATCAGCGTGAGCACCGGTGCGTTGGCGGCCACCAGATCGCCGGGGCGCAGGTCGAGCGATTCGATTTCGCCATCGACCGACGCGCGGATGGTCAACTCGGTGATTTGTGTTTCGAGTGCCTGCAATGATGCTTCAGCGGATTCGACAGCCGCCTGGGCCTGGGCGATCTGTTCACTGCGTGTGCCGGCCAGCAGCAGGTCGAGCCTTGCCTTGGCTGCCTGCACCGAGCCGCGTGCACCGTCGAGCGTGGCGGTGGCGCGGTCCATTTCCTCCTTGCTCGATGCACCTTTTTCAAAGACATCCTTGATCCGCTGCCAGGAGATGCGGGCCAGTTCCGCTTGCGATTCGGCAACTTTCAACTCACCACGGGCGGCGTCGATGTCTTCACTGCGCGGGCCTGCCTTCAATTCATCGAGGCGCTGACGGTTGAGCGCCAGTTGGGCAACAGCCTGCGCTTTACGCTGCATCAGATCGAAAGGCTCCAGTTCGATCAGGGCTTGGCCGGCGCTGACGCGATCGCCTTCCTGGGCCAGCACTTTGGCCACGCGCCCACCCACGCGCGAGCCGATGCGCACCTGGTGTGCTTCGATGAAGCCGGAGACGGAAGCTGGTTCTTGCCGCTGCTGGCTGTAGATCAGCAGGGCAGTGAGAACAGCCGCCAGAACCAGCATGGCCCCGATGCGCTTGACCATCGCGGGTCATTGTATCAGCCGATGGGGCCTTTACATTCACATTCGGGGCGCCTACGACTATAGGATCGCGGCACGGCGGACAGGAGGTCATCTCATGGATGTTGTACGTGCGTGTGTGGGCATGTGCCTGCTTGCATCGTCAGCTTACGGTCAGTTCTCAGCCCAGCCGGTGGCGTCGAACCTGGACAGCCCGATCTTTGCCACGTTCGCGCCCGGTGAACCGGACAAGCTTTACATCCTCGAGCGCGGCGGCGACATCATGGCGCTGGACCTGAACACCAACACGCTGTCGCCGTTCTTCACCATCACCGGGCTGAACCTGTCCGGCGAGGGCGGCGCCCTGGGCCTGGCGTTTCACCCGGACTACGCCAGCAACGGATTGTTTTATGCCAATATCACCAGCGGTTCACCCATGCATACCGTGATCCGCCAGTTCACCAACAGCGGCGGCACGGTGGGCAGCCCGGTGGACATCCTTACCTTCGCTCAACCGCAGACCAATCACAACGGCGGATGGATCGGCTTCAACCCGCCGGCCGCCGGCCCGGCCGCCAACTATCTCTACATCGCCACCGGTGACGGCGGTGGCAGCGATGACAATGACGCAGGCCACACCGCCGGCATTGGCAACGCACAGGACATCACCAGCAACCTGCTGGGCAAAATTTTGCGCATCGATGTCGGCGCCACCGGTGGCTCGTACACCAATCCCGCATCAAATCCCTTCGTCGGCGTCACCGGCGATGATGAAATCTTTGCCTACGGTTTGCGCAATCCCTTCCGCGCTTCGTTCGATCGCGCCACCGGCGACCTCTACATCGGGGACGTCGGCCAGGGGGCGCGTGAAGAGATCGACCGGATCCTCGGCACCTCTCCCGGCGGTGAAAACTTCGGCTGGCGCTTGCGCGAAGGCACCATCGCCACGCCCAGCGGCGGCGTGGGTGGATCGCCACCGGCCGACAACATCGAGCCGATCTACGACTACACCCACGGCAGTGGCGCTTACCAGGGCAACACCGTCACCGGCGGCGTGCTCTATCGCGGTCCCGGCGCTGCGCTGCAAGGCAAGTACGTCTTCGGCGATTACATCAGCGATCACCTGTGGACCTTCGATCCAGCCGATCCGGCTGCCACGGTGGCCAACATCGACGATCAGATTGCCGGCTACGACGACATCGACAACCCGGTTGCTTTTGCTGAGGACGCAGCGGGCCGCCTGTACGTGGTCGACCTGGGCGTGTTCAACTTCCAGGGCCAGGTCATCGAGCCGGGCCAGGTATTTCGCATCGATGTGCTGCATCCGGGTGACGCCAACGGCGACGGCATGGTGAACTTGGCTGATCTGCAAATCCTTGGCGACAACTGGCAATCGAACAGCGCGAGTTGGAGCATGGCAGACTTCACCGGCGACGGCGTGGTGAATCTGGCGGACTTGCAAGTGCTCGGTGACAATTGGGGCTTCGGCGTCGGGCCTGATGCACAACTAATTCCCGAGCCGGGCATGTTTGCCATGTTGTTGCTTGTCGGCCCGGCAGCGCTTGCACGGCGCGGCCGAGCTTGGTGGCGACCCAGCGAACTTGCCGGCCGCCTTGAAAATATTGCGTGACAGTGGGCCGGCACCTTATTAGAATAATTCTCGCCTTTCCGCAAGGGTAGCCACCGACTCAGGTTCCGAGGCAGACAACCGTGCTGACCATCCTGGATCGGGCTTGGCACGTCGGCGGGGTCTGCGACTACGCAGCCGCTGCGCCGTCGCGGCTTGGGCGCGAGGAGTTGCACGATGACCCCGTTTAGCCGCGCCTGCCTGACCTGCTTCCTGTTGCTCACGTGGAGCCCCGCGCCGCTGTGGGCGTTCGTCCACTTTGGCCAAGGTTTCGGCAGCAAGTGGGATAACCCGTTGCCCGGCACGCCCGCACTCGTCACCTGGGGTTTCGTGCCCGACGGCACCGACGTGCATGCGTCGTTCGACATCGACGGCGGGTTCGAGCCCGGCAACGGCGTCAGCGGCACGAGCAACATCACCGCGCTGCGCACCTCCATCGACAGCACCTTTGGCAGCGGCGCCTTTGATGCCGCTATCCTCAGTGCCTTCGACACCTGGTCCGCGGCAACCGGTGGGCGGCTGACCTTCCAGCAGATCGCCGATCCCGGCACGTTCAGCATTGCCGATCCCGGCGCGACCAGTGTGAACAACTACCCCGACATCCGTATCTCGGCGTTCATGCCCGACGTTGGTCACTCGTTTGGCAACGTCGGAGCGGTGGGTTTCGGCCCGCCGGGCGACGACCTGAACTTTCCTGATGCGCTGGCCGGCGACATCATCTTTAATCTCAGCGCGGGTTTCACCATCGCGCCGGGCAACGAAGGCGATCCCTACGATATCTTCCCCCCAGGCGGCGGCCTGTTCCAGAACGAACTTGAGAGTCTGTTCCTGCACGAACTGGGGCACGCGGCGATCGGGCTGGGGCATCCCGACCAGGGGCCGGGCGTGGTGATGTACGTCGGACCAGGATCGATCGGCTTCATCAACCGCGAGCTGGACCCCGATGACGTTGCCGGCGCTCAATACGTCTATGGCCTGGGCGTCCCCGGTGACGCCAACGATGACGGACTGGTAAATCTCGCTGACCTGCAAATCCTCGGCGACAACTGGCAGTCGAACAGCGCGAGCTGGTCGGAAGCTGACTTCACCGGCGACGGCGTTGTGAATCTGGCGGATTTGCAGATTCTGGGTGACAACTGGGGCTACGGCGTCGGGCCTGATGTTCAGGTTGTGCCGGAGCCGGGCATGGTTGCGATGCTGTTGCTGGTGGTCCCGGTAGCGCTTTTGCGGCGCGGCTGAGCGGCGCTGCCCGTAGCATCCGCTGGTCGCCTGAAAAAATTTGCTTGTCGCAAAGCTGATCTGTATTTAGAATCATTCTCGCCTCATCCATGGCGGCATACCGCTCGACACATCTACCGGGGCGGTTGGTTGTGTGGCCCGTCCTGGATCAGGTCTGACACATCGGCGGCGGCTGCATTGTGGCAACCGCCGCGGCAAGATGGCCTGCAACATGTGATAACCAGGATTCACTTCGATGAGACTGCGTCAGTTCGGCGGCGTTTGTGGGACGATGTTGTGCGCGCTGCTGGCCGCTGCTCCGGTCGCGCGGGCGGTCACCTTCACGTCCGAGGCAACGGTGTCGTATTCGCTCCGCGGGCGGACACTCATCACCAACCAGACCCAGATCGACTACATCGACTCCCGGAGTCTTACGACGCTCAATCCCTGGGCCGAGCCCGCGCGGCTGTCGGGGTCGGTCGGCGGCGTGCAGGGCGGGGGCGACAACTCCGCCTCGGTCTTCATCAACGCCAACGTCGAGGGTGGTGCGGGGCTGATGCGGGCTCAAATCACCGGCTCCTCTTCCGCGACGTGGATCTACGGCGCTTCCCTGGCCGAAGCCCGGGTCATCGGCGCCACCGCGGGCGTCGGATGGAAAGACGCTTACGTCATCACCGGCGACCCCGCCGATCCTCACCCCGGCCGACCACTGCTCATCCAGGCGTTCCTCAACGTCTCGGGTGGTATGAGCAGCCAGGTGTCCCGTATCGCGGAGGTGTCGATCCAACTGCATCTGTCCGCGAAGGACGATTTTCAGCGGAACCTGCTCGCTATCGCGCCGCCGTACAGCGGATCGTTCGCCTTTGAATACAACAAGGACGCATCAAACTTCACGTACATACCCCGGCCGGCGCCCAGTACGATCCCACTGCTTCTGATGGTAAATGAGGGCCAGGCGGCGCTGATGGATTTCTACTTGGAGATTGTTGGTGTCGCCGTGGCGCAGGGCAACGGGTTCGGCCAGTTGCAATCCAGCACCAGCTCGCTCAGTTTCGACGCTGATTACTCCCACACGCTCAGTTGGGGCGGCATCAGCAGCATTGTTGACGCCAACACTGGTCAGCCTCTTTCCAATTGGTCGGTCCGCGCCGCCTCCGGCGTCAATTATGCCAACGCAGTTCCCGAGCCGGGGAGTGCAGCGTTGTTGCTGCTGGCGGCCGTCGGGGCGTGGGTGCGACGGCCAACCGTGAAGCCATCTCCGAAGAGACTGCGTCAGTTTTGCGGCGTTTGTGGAACGACGTTGTGCGCGATGCTGGCCACGGCCCCGGTCGCGCGGGCTAACTACAGCCCTTACCAGGGGCCGAATCTTGGTTCGTGGAATGACAGTTTCAACTGGATCACTTTCCGACCGCCGAGCGTGTATTTCGACGAAACTGGCATGATCGACAACGGTGCGACCGTCATCCTCTCACAGCACGCCAGGAGTGAATTCATTCCCAACCCGGGTCTGACTGACACGAGCGTGGGTGGCCTGTTGCTGGGCGCGTCGAACTCAGGTGGATTACGGATCACCAACGGCGGCTACCTGCCGCTGGTAGCGGGCGTGGTTGAAGCCGGCGCCGCGCAGATCGGTCTTGGGGGGCAGGGCAACCTCGAAATCCTGGGCGGCGGCACGATGACGACCGCACAGAACCTTACTCTCGCTGGCGCCGGCGCCAGCAGCATCTCGCTGGGCGACACTTCAGGATTGACCGCGAATCTGATCGTGGGCGGCCAGGCCAACCTGCAACGCAACACCATCATCGTGGGACCGAATGTCAACTTCAGTGTCGGGGGAAACCTGTCATTGAGTGGCACCCTGACCCCCGTTATTACCAGTTCGACGAGCCATTCACCGATTGTGACCCAGGGCACGGCATTCCTTGGTGGAACGCTCAGGCCCATACTCAACGGCATCAGCCCCTCGCTCGGTGACACATGGACGCTCATTGACGCCGCCGCCATCAACGGCACGTTCTCCAATCTCGATTTGTCGCTGGCTCCGGCTCTACCGGCTGGACTGAGTTATCAGATCACGCAGGTCACCAACAGCCCGCGCACGTTGCTGCAGCTTGCCGTCGCACAGACGCCAATCGTCTATGAGCCATTTGACTACGCGCCCGCAGGCGCAGACCTGCACGGAAAAAACGGCGGCAGCGGCTTTGCAGGATTATGGACAGGTGACACCAACTACGATCTCGGCGTTGATTCGCTGGCGTTTGGGGGGCTCACCACTTCCGGTCATCACATGGTCACAGGCGCCGGCGGCAGCATCACTGAGATCACCCGATTGCTGAGTGCTGCACGGGGCACTGCGGGCACGACGTCCTACCTGAGCTTCGTGGTGCGACCAGAAGGAACGCTCGGTCAGGGCGCATTCAATGGCTTTTTCGGGCTCAGACTCAACTCGTCACTCGGCGGCGGCCTGTTCATCGGCAAGCCCGGCGGCGGAGCCGTGAACGAGTTCGTCCTCGAAAATGACGGCGGAGCACAGCAGGTCACCTCCGGCGTCGCGGCGGAAGTGGGCGAGGAATACCTGCTGGTCCTGCGTGCCGACTTCACCAACGGCAACGACACGTTCACGCTGTACGTCAACCCGACGCCCGGAGCGCCCGAGCCGATCAGCGGCACGATCAAGAACGACCTCGACCTCGACATCCATGGCATGACCATCTACTCGACCGGTGCATTCTCGATCGATGAGATTCGCCTGGGCGACACTTTCGCTGCCGTGGTGCCCGCCTTTGCCCTGCACCCCGGCGACGCCAACGGTGACGGTATGGTGAACCTCAGCGACCTGCAGATTCTGGGTGACAACTGGCAGTCGAACAGCGCGAGCTGGTCCGAGGCCGACTTCACCGGCGACGGACAGGTCAACCTGGCGGACCTGCAGATTCTCGGTGACAACTGGGGAGCCGGTGTGGGGCTGGATGTGCAGGCGGTCCCCGAGCCGACGGCGGCAGGGGCGCTGTTGCTTGCAGGTTCGGTCATGCTGTTACGGCGCGGCCGACGGCGGCAACTGCTCTTAGGTCAGGATGAGCAGCTTTAACTTGGCGCCCCCGGCAGGGTGGGGATGGGAGATTCAGGTTGTGGTGGCGGTCTTACGCGCGGCGGCGGATCAGGGCGGTGCTCAGCAGCAGCAGCAGGGATAGTGCGGCCGGCTCGGGGATGAAGGTGGCGGCAATCCCGGCCAAATCGCCACTGGCGGGGTTCCAGTGATCGCCGATGATTTGCAGGTCGGCCAGGTTGACCTGTCCGTCGCCGGTGAAGTCGCCCATCGACCAGTAAGCGCCGCTGGTTCCCCAGTGGTCGCCGAGGATGTTCAAGTCGGCCAGGTTGATCTGGCCGTCGGTGTCAGCATCGCCGGGCAGGACGACGAGGATGTCAGCCGTGGTGTCGGTGTAGGTCACCGCCAGGGCCAGGTCGTCGCCGAGCAGCAGGCCGGTGATGTGCTGGAACGCGCCGGTGAGAGAGTCGGCGGTCAGGAAGGTGAACGCGTCGCCGAGCGTCGGCAGATAGCCGGCTGTCAATTCGAGATCAAGCGATCCGGCCAGCGCGGCAACTTCGCTGACGATGACCTGATCGCAGCCGGTGGTTTGATTGATCGCAATGCGCAGGGCGGCATCGGACATCTGCTGGTAATCGCCGAGGACTTGGGTGGTTCCTGCGGTGCCGGCAGCGATGAGTGTGCCGGCCGAGTTAAGCAGTGAGCCGTGGAAAGCGCCGACTTGGAGCGAGCCGCCGGTGAAGTTGAATTCGCCGCCGTTGTTGTGGCGGAGTTCATCGACGGTGAGCGAACCGCTGGTCAGGTTCACGATGCCGCTGCTGCCGATGGTAGCGCTGTTGCCGCTGACCTGAGCGTTGTGGTCGATGTTGAGCGTGCCGCTTCCCTTGTTGCCGATGGCCAGGGTGGTGAAAGTGAAGGTCGAGCCATCGCCGCTGATCGTCACCCTGCCGGTTGAGCCGAGGTTATGACCGATACTGACGAGGCCGGCTTCGAGGGCGCCGCCATTGAGCACGTAGAGCGTGCCTTCACCGCGTCTGCCGACCGCCAGGCCGTAGTAGACAACCTCCGGCGTGACGTAAGGAGAATTGGTTGACTGGTAGGTTGGGGAAGTGGTGGAGAGCAACGTCCATCGCGAGCCGATGCCGGTAATTGTCACGCGTCCAGTGCTGCCGGGCTGTTCACCGAGCGAGCCATAGTTGCTGCGGACCTGACCTTGATCGAGGATCAGCAGCGAGGCGCGGCCGGCATAGCCCACGGTCAGGGGGCCGCGATAGGGGATGTTTTCGATGTTCCAGGCTGAGCCCTGGCCGTAAACGACCACCGAGCCGTTGCCGAAGGTGGAGAGGCCGATGATTCCCGACGTGCTGTTGAGTGTTGCGCCGTGGGAGATATCAAGGATGCCATCGCCCCAGCCGCCGACGCTGACGCCGTATTGGTTGTTGAGTGTGGCCCCGGAACCGCTGAGCGAGATCCAGCCGGAGGATCCGGGCGTTTCGGCGATGCGTGTGCTGGTGACGTTGACGCTTCCGCCGTCTTCGATTCGCAGTGAGTTTGATTCCGTGCCGCCTCCGACGTACAGACCGTCGTCGCCAGGCAGGCCGGTGGGATTGGTTGCGACGATCAGGCGGCCGGATTGTTGATCGATGTGTCCGCCGCCCCAGACGGTGAGATTCTGTGCAACGGCGATGGTAGCGTGATCGGCAAGAGTCAGCGTTGCCTGTCCGCCGGGTTCGTTGTCATTGCCTCCGACGAACAGCGAGCCGTGGTTGGTCCAGGACGAATCCTTGCCGGTGACGGTGACGTGGCCGGTGGAGCCGGGCGCGTAGGCGATGAAAGCATCGGCATTCTGGACCTGGGCGGCGTCGGCGATTTGGAGCGTGCCTTCACCTTGGTAACCGACCAGCAGCGCATCGGCCATGAGCCATTGTGAGCCGCTGCCCTGCACAGCGACTGCCCCGGTTGAGCCGACATCCCAGCCAACGACAACGCCGCCGGTTATGGCCGTGCCGCCGTCGGTCACAGCCAGCGAACCGTGGCCCGCTTCACCCACCACCAGATTGACGGTTTCAAAAGGCTCCGGCAGGTCATTGCTGAAAATACCCAGTAGGTTTTCGCCATAGTTCGTCCAGATCGAGCCCGCGCCATCGACGGTCACCGAGCCGGACGCTTCCGTCCAGTCGCCGATTACACTGATTTCACTATGGACCGCAGCGCCGTGGGTGATTTGCAGCGTGCCCGAGCCGGCTTTGCCGACCATCAATCCGCTGCTACCCAGTGAACCGACATCCCAGAATGTGCCGGGGCCATCGACGGTCACGGTGCCGGTGCTGGTGTTCCAGCTACCAATGGTTACGTCGTGCTTAACCCGGACGGTGGCGCCTTGAGCGATGAGCATCTGCCCATCTCCCCCTTCACCGACATCGATCGACGAGCGGGCATCCCAGAGCGTCTCGGCGCCGGTGACGACCACCTGGCCGGATGATCCGGTCGATGCCGCAACCGACACCCAGGAGGTGCTGACCTGTGCCCCCTCGGAGATGTTCAGCAAGCCTGCGCCTTTGTGGCCGACATAAATGACGGGGGTATTGGTCAGGCTTGATCCGGGGCCTTCGAAGCTCAGTTGGCCGGTCGAACCGGCGTAATAGGCGAGGTATAGCGACTTTCCAAAGTTGGCCGATGCGCCTTGACGGACGGTCAGCGCCCCGTGGCCGAAGTTGCCGATGATGAGGCCGCTTTCGGGTTGCTGCCAGATCGAGTCTGGGCCTTCGACCATGACGGTTCCCGATGAACCGGTCTCATCGCCGAGCACAGCCGTCGCAGGACAGTTGAACTGTCCTCCGTTGCTGATGGTTACTGTGGCCTGGCCGGCTTTGCCGACGTAGAGCGTGCCGTCGTTGTTCCATGTCGAGCCCGGGCCATCGAGGGTCAGCGAACCGGTCGAACCGCCGGCCATGGCGATCTGCACGAGGTGCGTGTTGAGCGTGGCGTGGTCGGTGACGGTCAGGTCGGCAGCACCCATGGCCCCAAGGTAAAGGATGTCAGTGATGTTCCAGAATGAGTCCAGGCCGCTGATGGTGGCGGCGCCTTGTGAGCCGGGCAACATGGCGATGTAGCTGTTGGCAGAGTTGACCGTGCCGCCGTTGATGATGTCGAGGCAAGCGGAGCCGAAGAGCCCCAGGTACAGCGTGTCGCTCTGGGTCCAGGTCGAACCCGCATCGTCAACCTGCACCTGGCCGTTAATACCGGCGTCGTAGGCGATGTAGCTGTTGCGTGAAGCGACGTCGCTGTCGTCGTTGATGAGCAGGGTTCCATCGCCGGTCTGGCCCACGTACAGGTCGTCGCCGGCGGTGGTGGTGTGCGGGTCGGGCGCGACATCGCCGGTGGTGGTGATCTCCGCGGAAACAGTAGATGCTGACAGCAGAGCGAGCATCAGGCATGCACAGCCCCGGGCGGTCGGGCCATTGATGACACGCAGCAACCAGGCCTGTTTTTCACAGCTTGTTACGTCACGGTAACGGCTCATATGGGCCCCCTTGATCTGGAAGGATTTCTTACATCATTTCGGCAGATTCGCCGTCCGATAAGCAACTTTTGTGGGCTTGGCCGGACAAGCAGAATGGCCCTGGAAAGGGTATAATCTACGATCCGTTCCAGACCCGCTAAACCCGCTTGTTTTTAGGCTTTTTGGACCGAGCAGCTATGCCCCAAGACATCGACCCGAATGCCGCCCCCGGCAGTGATCCCACCCCTGAGCCGCAGGGCCAGTCCGGGGAGTTGACCGCCGATGAATCCGCCGCCGCCGCCGCAGTCGGAGGCAGTGTCGTTGACCTGGCCATCGAGCAGGAGCTGGCCGACAGCTACCTGACCTATGCCATGTCCACCATCGTCGATCGCGCGTTGCCGGATGTGCGCGACGGGCTCAAGCCTTCGCAGCGCCGCATTCTCGTGGCCATGAACGATCTGAACCTCTCGCCCGGCCGGTCGCATTCCAAGTGCGCGGGCATCGTGGGCGAGACGATGAAAAAGTATCACCCGCACGGCGATCAGGCGATCTATCCCACGTTGGTCAACATGGCCCAGGAGTGGAAGATCCGCTACCCACTGGTGGCCAAGCAGGGCAACTTCGGCTCAATCGATCCCGATCCGCCCGCGGCCATGCGTTACACCGAAGCCCGCCTGCACCACCATGCGGTGGAGATGCTCGAAGATTTGAAGCTGGACACCGTCGACTGGCAGCCGAACTTTGACGAGACGGTCGATGAGCCGCGCGTGCTGCCGGGCAAGTTCCCCAACCTGCTGGTCAACGGCTCGACCGGCATCGCGGTGGGCATGGCCAGCTCGATGCCGCCGCACAATCTCAATGAAATCTGCGACGCCCTGACGGCGATGATCGACGATCCCGACATCGAGCTGCGGCGGCTGTTGGAGATCGTGCCCGGGCCGGACTTCCCCACCGGCGGCATCATCTGCGGACGGGCCGGCATCGCCCAGGCTTACGCCACCGGGCGCGGCCGTGTCGCCGTGCGGGCCAGAATCCATCACGAGCAGACCAAGACCGGCCGCGACCAACTGGTCGTCACCGAAATCCCCTACCAGGTCTCCAAGAACGACGGCATCATCCAGAAGGTCGTCGCCCTGCGCAAGGACGATCGGCTGACCGACATCGCGGACATCGTGGATGAATCGTCCGGCCGGGTCGGCATGCGCATGGTGATCCAGCTCAAGCGCGGGGCCGACCCCGTAGCGGTGGAGAACCAGCTCTACCAGATGACGCCGCTGCAGTCGACGTTCAGCATCATCAACATCGCCCTGGTGAAGGGTCAGCCGCGCACGCTGGGCCTGCGCGAGCTGTTGCGACTGTACATCGAGCATCGCATCGAAGTGGTCCGCCGCCGCACTGCGTTCAAGCTGCGTGAAGCTCAGCGCGAGGCTCATCGCATCGAGGGTCTGATCTACGCGGTGTGTGACATTGACGAGGTGATCAAGCTGATCCGCGGCAGCCGGACGCGCGAGGAGGCCATCGAAAAGTTGATGGCCCGCGGCTTCCGCATTCCGCCGACGCATCCGTTCGCCCCGCAGATTCCCGAGCGTTTCCGCCAGCAGACCGCTGCGAACGAAGCGAGACTCAGCCGCGTGCAGGCCGAGGCCATCGGTCGCATGCAGCTCATCCAGTTGGTGGGCCTGGCCATCGAGGAACTGGTCAGCGAGTACCGCAAGCTGGTCGATCAGATCGAGGACTACGAGGACATCCTGGCCAACGAGCAGCGCGTGCTGGACATCCTCAAGGCTGACCTGGCCGACCTCAAGAAGAAGTACGGCGACCCCCGGAAGACGGAAATCCAGGAGGGTGAAGTCACCGAGCTCGATCTGGCGGCCATCACGCCGGTGGAGCAGGTGGTGGTGACCATCACGCATGCCGGCTACGTCAAGCGCCTGCCGGTCGATGAGTACCGTACCCAGGGCCGCGGCGGCAAGGGCGTGATCGGAGCACGCTCCAAGGACGACGACTTCACCGAGCAGATGTTCGTGGCCTCGACGCACGACGACCTGCTCTGCTTCACCGACACCGGGCGCGTGTTCAAGATGAAGGTCTTCGAGATCCCCGAAGCCCCGCGCACCAGTCGCGGCCGGGCCATCGTCAACATGCTCGAGCTGCGCGAAGGCGAGCGCATCTGTGAGTACATGCCCATCAGCGACTTTGAGAAGGGCGAGTACTTCCTGCTGTTCGCCACGTCCGGCGGGCTGGTCAAGCGCACCGCGCTGAAGGATTATCGCAACGTCAACCGGGCCGGCATCATCGCCTTGAACCTGCGCGACGGCGACAAGCTGGTGGGCGTGACCTGGACCGACGGGCAGGACCACATCCTGCTGGGCACGGCCGACGGCATGGCCATTCGCTTCGAGGAAAACGATGCCCGTGTCATGGGCAGAGCGGCCGCGGGCGTCAAGGGCATTGCACTGACCGGTGACAACAAGGTCGTCGGCCTGGTCCGCATTCCCCACGGTCAGGAGTCCGACCTGCTGACCGTAACCGAAAACGGTTTCGGCAAGCGCACCGACACGACCGAATACCTCGTGCAACAGGAAGACGGCTCCACGCGCCCGCAAGGCCGCGGCGGCAAGGGCCGCAAGGACATCGCCGCTGACGATCGCAACGGCAAAGTCGTCGCCTTGCAACTGGTCAAGCCCGAGGACGACCTGATGTTCATCACCACGGCCGGGATGATCGTGCGCATCAACGCCGACACGGTCCGCCGCACCGGCCGCGGCGCCAAGGGCGTGCGCTGCATCAACCTGACCGAAGGCGACAAGCTCGCCAGCGTGGCTCGCGTGGCTGACGACGGCGACGAGGATGACGAAGCGCCCGCGCAGCCGTCACAGGAATGACGACTCGAAAACACAGCCGCTTGCAGCTTGGTGTGGCATCCCGCTTGAGGGGACGGTTCCGCGAAGCCGCAAGCGGCCAGACAAACAAGTGATTTCAGCGAGGTTTACTTGAGGGCGTTGGCCTTCAGGGCCTTCTGGTACTGTTGCAGGCGCTGGGCCATGGCGGCGGCGGCGTCGCCGTTGACCGAGCCGGCCATTTCAAGGCCGGCCTTGATCGCTTCATCGGCAGCGGCGGCGGCCTGATCGTATTCGGTCTTCAACTGGTCATACGCGGCCTTGTACTCCGCAGCCTGGGCCAGGTTGGCAGCCTGCGACACGTTGGCCAGCATGCCCACCGTGCCGGCACAGGTCGCAGTCACGATGGCGTGCTGGCTGTTGATGTGCGCTTCATCTACGCGGGCTGCCAAGAGATCCTGCCCGCCGGCCGAGGCCAGCAGCTTCGTCGCTTCGGCGGCTTCGGCGGCCGCCTGGGTCAGCGGCTGGCTCACGCTGGTCTGATACACCGCCACCAGCTTGTCGAACTCATCCTTGAGGGCGGCAGCCTGATCATCGCGCGTCTTCTGCAGTTGCGCCAGCTTGGCGGCCGCGTCCGTCTGCATCTGGCGCGTCTGATCCGCCTGCTGCTTGAGGTTGGCGATCTGCGAGGCGACGGTGGCCAACTGGGTGTTGACCACATCCAGACGCCGCTGCAGCATGTCGATCTGCACCTGCTGCTTCTCCGCTTCGGCGCTGGCCTGGGCACTGCTGCGCTGCGAAACGTCGGCGGCATCCTGCTGGGTCATCTTCTGGTTCACGTTTTCCGCCACGAAGGCAGCCTGACGCTGCGTCTCAGCCTGGGCCAGGGCGGCGCTGGCCTTCTGCTGCTCGGCTTTCTGTTGGGCCTGAGCCTGCGTCTGCTGCTGCACCAGGGCGTCGGCCTGCTGCTGAAGCTGTGTCTGCTGCTGGGCCAGGGTGTTGGCGTCGGCAGCCAACTGGGCCAACTGGGCGTCGTAGTCCACGTCGCTGGCCGCAAGCTCAGTGCTGGCCCGCTCGGCTGCCTGCAGCGAAGCGATCAGCACCGGCGAGCGGGCGGAGATGGCAGCAAACTCAGCCAGCGCGTCGCGGGTGGCGTAGCGGGCGGCCGACTGCTTGATCGAGGCCAGCAGCTTGCTGGCGATGGCCTTCTGCTCCGGCGAGCCACTGCTGATCACCGCCTGCAAATCGGTGGCCGCCTTGGCAAGCTGGTCCTGGCGGAAAGCCTGAATGTCTACGGGCAGGGCATCGCCCCGGGCGGCATCGACGAAGCCGCGCTCGGCGACGCCGAAGAGGCTCAGGGCGTTATCCAGTTTGGCTTGCGCGCTGCTGGGATTCTGTGAGGATTGCTGATCGCAGGCGGTCAGGCTGAAGGCGGCCAGCAGGAGGGCGGACAGGATCAAGAGGGTCTTGGGCACGGCGTATGGTCCTTTCGCGGATTGGCACTGGGCGCCATCATAAGGCGGATTCAGGGAGCGGGTTTTGCGGCTGGTGCAGGCGGTGGCGTCGCGCCGGCGGCGGGCTGGGCGGGCGTTTCCGGCGACGGCGGCGGAGGCGGCGGGTAGGTGATGCCGTAGTCCGGCTTGTCGTACAGCGATTCGATCCAGGCCAGGTAGTTCTGATACACCGGATCGTCCGTCCCGCGGAAGAACGGCCGCCAGCCCGAGAGTTCGGGGGCGGGGTACTTGGCGTCCTCACGAGGCAGACCCCATTGCAGCATCAGCGATTCGGTGGGCTGAGCGCGGTCGATGAACTTGTGGCCGGCGTGCTCGGCAGTGGAGAGGATGTAGAAGTTGGTGTAGGCCTCGGCGGTGGAGCCGATGTCCTGGGCCAGGAGCTTGAGTCCTTCGATCTGGCCGGTGCCGAACTGGGTGCGGAAGTAGCGTGCGACGTAGGCTGGGTTGATGGTGCGGCGGAACTCGCGCAGCGGGGCGGGATCCTCGCGGACTTCGATCTTGTCATACAGATCGCGGGCCTTGAGCTGGAAGATCAACTCCAACTGCTGCCAGCCCGGCTGGGTGCGGAAAGCACGCTGGGCTTCGAATCCCTTGGGTACGCGATCGTCGGACTGGTACTTGTTGAACAGTTCATCCAGCACGTCCTTGGGCACGAACACCCGCGGCTTGGCGGCTTCCAGATCGGTGGGCAATTCCCACAGGCGGATGGTGTTGATCTGTTGCTCGGTCAGGTAGGGTTGACGGGTGGTTTCGGCCGGCTGCGTCGTCGGCTGCGTCGCGGCGGGCGAGGTGGTCGTCGAACTCGGGGTGACCGTGATGGTGGTGGGTTTCTGCTGCTCCATCTGCTCCAGCTTCATGCGCTGGTTGACCAGCAGGGTCAGGCGATCGATGGCGGTCTGCTGATCGGGGAAGTCCTTCTTGAGCGCCGCCAGTTCGGTCAGGCTTTGCGTGTAGTTTTTCTTGTCGAACATGTCGTAGGCCAACTGATAGCGGCCTTCGTAGTCTTCGTCCGGCAGATCCGCGCGGCGCTTCTCGTATTCCTCCTGCGGGGTGCGAAGCTTCTCCATCTTTTCGATGTCGGCGCGGGGGATGGGCGTGCGGATGCCGGCGATCTCCAGGACGACCTGGTTGTTGTCTTCGGTGAGCAGTTCACCGGTGAGTGTGTTGCCGCTCTTGGTGGTGACGGTAGCCTGACGGGCCAGAACCATTGGCACGGTCCAGATCAGGATGCCGCAGAGAACCAGCAGAGCCAGCATTCTTGCGGTTCGAGCCATAGCCATAGCCTCCGGGAAAATCCCTGTTCAGTACCGCCAACAGTATAGGTCAAGCGAGGTTACGGGAAAAGGCAGGCGGGCAGCAGGCAGTAGGCAGTGAGCAGTAGGGGAGCGGAGGGCAGAAGGCGGATGTCAGAGGGAAGATTTTTTATTTAGCGGGGCAGCTTTGCTGCCCATCTCCGTCTTGCGTGCGGACACAGAACAACCACCGGCGCCACGATCCGGCACCCTACTGCCTACTGCCTACTGCCTATTCCCTAATCCCTGACTCAGCCCAGCAGATCGCGGGCCAGCGTGATCAGCCGCTCCAGGCGGACCGGCTTGAGCAGGTAGCCGTCAACGCCGATGCTCTCGGCATACTGCTGATGTCGCTTGCCCTCGTTGGCGGTGACCATGATCACCCGCGGCGGATTGGGCAGTGTTTTGATCCGTTCCAGCACCAGGAAGCCGGACCGCTTGGGCAGCATCATGTCCAGCACCACCAGTTCCGGCGGCTCGGTTTCGCAGATACGCACGGCGGTGTTGCCGTCGCCGCAGGTCTGGGTCAGGGCTCCCTCAGCCTGCAGGGCGTTGTCGATCGCGGCTCTCACCTCCACGTCGTCATCGACGACGAGGATTTTTTTGCCGGCCAAACGCAATTCTTCTGTCTGTTCAGCCATAGTTCGCCCATTATGCGGCCGGACCGGGGCTTTTGCAATCAGGACTTCCCCGCTAAACGTTTAGCAGGACGGTTTGCCGCCTCGTTTTGGCCAGAAAAAGCTAGGTTCTCGAGGGGTGAACCGTTATCATGAAGGTCTGCCTGCGACCGCTGCGGCAGGCTGGGTAGTGGGTTCCAGATTCGCATGCGTGTGGGGTGAAACATCAACAATTTATTTTGTGAGGCGATGTCATGAGTAAGTTCTGTCATGCCATGATCGCATGGTCAGTTCTGGGACTGGCGACATTCGGCGCAGTCCAGCAATGCCGGGCCCTGGCTTATTCCACCACGACGCAGCCGTTCTCCGGCGTCACCTACACCCATCGCGTGCAAACCGTGCCCCGCGAGTTGAGCATCCACATCCTCGAGATCGACCTGACCGATCCGCAGCTCAGCTTCCTGGTCACACCCAGCAACGGCTCGGCTTCGCTGGAAAGCACCATCCGCACCACGCCCTCCTTCGTCAACAGCGTCGGCGCCCAGGCGGGCATCAACGCTTCCTTCTACATCGTCTCCGGCTCCAATGCCACCAACCGCGGGCTGGTTGCTTCACAGGGCGATGTCTATTCACCTTTCGGTGAAAACAGCGACTACTCGCGCCCCTGGCCCACGCTCAACATCTCGGCCGACAACATCGCCCAGATCGTCAGCCGCGATTTCAGTCAGCCCAACGGATCAGCCACCATTCCTTCCATCCCGCTCTACAACGCCGTCAGCGGCAGCGAACGCATCGTCACCAACGGCGTCGTCACCGCCGGGGCGGTCAGCTATGGCGAGCCTACGTTGTTGCACCCGCGCACCGTGGCCGGCATCACCGCAGACCGCAAGCTGGTGCTCATGGTCGTCGACGGCAGGCAAAGCGGCTTCAGCGAAGGCATGACCAGCTTCGAAACCGCCAACCTGCTGATCCAGTACGGCGTCACCGATGCGATCAACCTCGACGGCGGCGGCTCCAGCACCATGGTGCTGCGCCCGGGTTCATCATCGCAAGTGCTCAACAGCCCCTCCGATGGTTCGCCGCGCTCCGTGGGCACCAATCTCGCCTTGTTTGCCGGCCCAAGCACCCAGCCGCGCGACAGCATCGTCTTTGCCGACTTCTACGCCGGCGATCGCTCCACCTTCTCCCTCAGCCCCACCTACTCCGGCAGCACCGAAGGTGTGCTCAGTAGTTCCAGCAGCCAGGTGATCCAAAGCGATCAGGCATTCCAACGCGGCTGGTACCAACGTCTCACGATCAAAGACGATGCCGGCGATGCCAACGGCTGGCTCGTGCGCCACGTCTCCGGCTCATCGGCCAGCAAATCACAAAATATCAGCCGCGCCACCAGCGGATACGTCGGCTTCTGGGCCCGCACCTCCACCGCAGGCGTCGAAACCGCCATCGCCATCGATGACATCAACAACGTCACCAGCGACCGCAGCGTCCGCCAATCCCTGATCGCCGACGGCCAGTGGCACCTCTATGAATGGAACCTCGAAGATGACAGCCAATGGGAAGGCTGGGTTGACGGCGACGGCCACATCATCCCCAACAGCACATTCACCCTCGACTCGTTGCAATTCTTCGGCCCCAACGCCGATGCCATCATCGACCTGGACATGATCTCCCACAACGCGCTGGGCTCCTTGACAGGTTTGATCCCCGAACCCGCTGCCGCGATGCTATGGTGCGTGCTCTGGCTCATCGTTCCCGCCCGCACTCGCAGAAATCCGGCATGAAAAAACTCAACGTCCTCTACATCCATTCCCACGACACCGGCCGCTACGTCTCGCCCTACGGCTACGCCGTGCCAACCCCCAACATCCAACGCTTCGCTGAGCAGTCGGTGCTCTTCCGCAAAGCCTTCTGCGCCAACCCCACCTGCTCGCCCAGCCGCGCCGCGCTGCTCACCGGACAGTGCGCCCACAGTGCGGGCATGTTCGGCCTGGCCCACCGCGGCTTTGCCATGGCCGACTACAACCAGCACATCAATTTCACCCTCAAAAAAGCCGGTTACACCACCGCGCTGTCCGGCGTGCAGCACGTGACGGCCAAGGATCGGCTGGAGGTGCTCGGTTACGATCGGCTGCTGGTTCGTGATGAGAAGTCGAGCGAGACAATTGCGCAGGCCGCGGCTGATTTTCTACGCGGCGAACACGATCAACCGTTTTTTCTGTCCGTGGGCTTTTTCGACACGCATCGCCGCTTCCCGCCAGTCGACGCCGATGAGGCGCGTTACGTCCTGCCGCCGGCTCCTTTGCCCGACTCGCCGCGGGTCCGTGAAGATTTTGCGGGATTTGTCGCTTCAGCCAAGTTGCTCGACGACGGGATCGGCACGGTGCTCGATGCCCTGGACAAGGCGGGTCTTGCCGACAGCACGATCGTCATTCTCACCACCGATCACGGCATCGCCTTCCCCGACATGAAGTGCAACCTCACCGATCACGGCATCGGCGTCATGCTCATGCTGCGCGGCCCCGAAGATTGCCTGCGCGGCGGCCGCGTGATCGATGCCATGGTCAGTCACACCGACCTGTTTCCCACCATCTGCGAGCTGATCGGCATCGACAAACCCGCCTGGCTGCAGGGCAATAGCCTGCTTCCGCTGTTGCGCGGTGACTGTGAACAACTGCACGAAACAATCTTTGCCGAGGTCAACGTGCATGCGGCAGTGGAGCCGATGCGTTGCGTGCGCAGCGAGCGTTACAAATACATTCGCCGCTTCCAGCCGCGCGATCTGCCCGTGTTGCCCAATTGTGATGCAGGTCAGAGCAAGAGCCTGTGGCTGGAACACAATTGGAAGGATCACCCGGTGCAGAAGCAACAGTTGTACGACCTGGTGTTCGATCCGGGCGAAAGTCACAACCTGATCGACGACCCGCGTTACGCCGACGTGCTGCAGGATCTGCGTCAGCGCCTGGATCGCTGGATGCGCGACACGCACGACCCTTTGTGTGAAGGCTATCTCCCGCTGCCCGCCGGCGCAGTGTTGAATCCGCAGGACGGCCTCGATCCCCGCGACGCAGACACCGTCACGCTCAGCGAACCGTGCCGGATTCCCTGCGAGAAGCTCTAAAAGCTCCTAAAAGAACCGGAATTCACCGCAGAGAACACAGAGGACGCAGAGC
>CAYYGM010000049.1:0-28588 GCA_964471555.1 uncultured Phycisphaeraceae bacterium | reverse complement strand
GTCGGCGCTGTGGACGACGAGATTGGCGCCGAGTTTGGACCAGCGGATCTCGCTTGCCAGCCCGCGCTCGGGGAAGATCAGGTGAATGCCTGCCGCCACCCCGGCCGCCCGTGCCCGCTGGATGATCTGGTCCACCGCGGCGATGAAGTCGGGATGGTCGTACTGCTCGGCGATGCCCAGGCTGCACGAAAGATCATGCGGCCCGACCAGCACCGCGTCAACGCCGTCCACCGCCAGAATATCGTCAAGGTTCTCGATGGCGGGGCGGCTTTCGATGTTCAGCACCAGCAGGTTGGCTTCATTGCGTTTCTGCATGTAAGCGCCCAATTCGGCTTCGGGCTTGGCGTTGCCGCTGACAAACTGCTCGGCGCGGCAGCCCTTGATCGGCCGCAAACGGGTGGCTGCGGACAATTGTCGGGCCTGCTCCGCGGTTTCGACATAGGGAACCACGACGCCCGCAGCCCCGCCGTCCAGCACGGCCGTGGCCTGATAGGGATCCGGCGCTGTGATGCGCACCAGCGGGGCCAGGCTCATCGCGGCATAGGTCCGGCACATCCAGGAAAGCTCGCTGCGATCCAGCGCGATGTGCTCGGTGTCAATGAAAACGAAATCCAGCCCCATGTCGCCGCAGAGGATCGGCCACTTGGGCGAAGGCGAAACGATGAGCGTGCCGAAAACGGTGTCGCCGCGGCGCAGTGCGGCTGCCAACTGTGATGCGTTCATCCGAGAACTCCAAGTCTGGTGAACGCACAGTCTAGCAAAGCCTCAAGCTCAGGCAGCCCGGCGCAGGGTCAGATGCGGATTGATCATCACGCGCGGCAGCACCTGCTGCGGGCGCGGCGGCTGCAACAGATCGATGAATCGCTCGACGTCCGGCTCGTCGCGCATCAGCATCACGTCCGGCGGCAGTCGCTCGGCGGCCAGCACCTGGGCCCGGCTGCGAGCCCCGCGCAGGTCACAGGTGCGAATCTGCGCCGGCAGGTTGTCCATGGCCGGCCACAGGGTCGGATCGTCACAGACCACGGTGTCGTAATCGTGATCGGTCCAGGCTTCGATCTGTCGCATCAGGCGTTTGCGGCGAGAGGTCAGGCCGCGACCGATCAGGGCCAGGCGCCGGGTCCGCCGGGCCACCTGTCGCCACTGCTGAAGCTGGACCCCATCCTCCAGCAGGGCGATCAAGTGGACAAAGTGCGTTCGTCGCGCGATGGCCAGCAGTCGCCAGGACTGTTGGTTGAGCGACGGGCCGTTGATCTGGGGAATCTGAGCGCAGACCAACAGCAAATGTCGGTTTCGCGGACCATCTTGTCCGGTCGTCATGGACCCCTGGGCGGATTTCAGCCCGCCCCCCCTTTTCTACACCACCTTACCAAACAACACCCAGTTCCATCACCAAAACCATCACCCAATTCCCATCACCCTTCACTCGAAACTCGAAACTCGAAACTCGAAACTCGAAACTCGAAACTCGAAACTCGAAACAGATTTTATGCCGCCTTCTTGACGTAGTCGCTGTAGCGGTAGCCGTAGCGATAGCCGTAGCGGTAGTAGTAATACTTGTGCCGATGGTGGCTGTGATCGGTGGCGATGGCGCCGGCCACCGGTGCGTTGTAGCTGGCCAGGGTGCGGATGGCCTGCTCGATCAGCGTGCGCGGCGTGCGGTTCATGCGCACCACCAGCATCACGTCATCACTCTGGGCGCCGATGATCCCGGCATCCGCCAGTTCCACCACCGGCGGCGTGTCCACAATCACGTGATCGTAGCGCTGGCGCAGGTGCTGGAGCAGTTGCGAGAAGCGGGGACTGGACAGCAACTGCACCGCGTCACCCTGCGTGCGGCCGCCGGCACTGATCACCCGCAGCGGATGATCCTCCAGGCGGTTGATGATCTGGTTGATCTCGGCTTCGCCGCGCAGGTACTGCAGCAGGCCCGCCTGACTGGTGCGGTTCAGCAGCTTGTCGAAGGTCGGCAGGCGCAGGTCGGCTTCCACCACGGCGATCTTGCAGTTCCGCAGCTCGGAGAAGATCAGCCCCAGGTTCATGCTGGTGATGGTCTTGCCTTCCTGCGGCGTGGCGCTGGTGATCGTGTGCACCAGGTTGCGGCGCTGCTGCCAGCGGGCCAGCAGCGACGTGCGGATGGCGCGATACTCCTCGGCCATCAGGCTCGAAGGCTCCAGCAACGCCACCAGGCGATCATCCAAGTGCGACTTGTCCATCTCCGGGCAGGCCATCATGGCTGGAGCCTCGGCGAGCGCCACGGCAACGGGGGCAGTGGCTTTGACGGGGGTTGTGGCACCGGTGAACTTCAACGTGGCGGCTGGCGTTGTGTTGATCTGCGGCGTCGGCTTCTGCGTCGGCGTGGCCTTGGGCGGCGTGGGGACAGCAGCGTCCCGGGCCGGCGCAGGCTTGCTGCGGCGCGGCGCGTCGTCGTCATCGTCGTGACGGTGAATGGCGTCGAAGACGTAACCCATCAGGCGCTCTCCGCTAGACGAAGGATCGGACTCTGCGAGGCCGTCGGCTGTTCCAGCTCCAGGCTGGGCACCATGTCGTTGATCACGTGACGGGCCATGCTGGCGCCGATCCGTCGAGCTTCCTTGACGTAGCCCAGCAACAGGCAGTTATCGCAGATGACGTTGATCAGGCGCGGCGTACCGTGGGCGTATTCGTAGATCACATCCACGGCCGATCCGCTGAAACTGATGGCGATGTTGTTGCTGTCCTTGCTGGCCGCGGCCAGGCGATGGCGGATGTAGTCAGCCGTCTCCTGGATGTTCAGCGGTCGAAGCTGCTTGGCCATCACGATGCGCTGGCGCAGGGCGGCCAGGCGTGGGCTGCGGATGCGGTCGCGCAGCTCGGGCTGGCCGATCAGCACCAGTTGCAGCAGCTTGTCGGTGTTGGTGTCGAAGTTGCTGAACAGGCGAAGCTGCTCCAGGGCCTCATCGCTGAGGGTCTGGGCCTCATCGACGAACAGAACCACGGGCTTGCCGTGCTCGTGCTGGGTCAGCAGGTGCTGTTCGAGACGCTCGAGCAGGCGGGCGTGATCGTCAGTCGGGTCGAAGGCCAGGGGCAGGCGGCGCAGCACGTGGCGCAGCAGCTCGATGCCCTGGGTGTGGCCGTGGGCGAGCTGAATGATACTGGCCTGGTCGGCGCAGCGTTCCAGCATGGTGCGGCCGATGGTGGTCTTGCCCGAGCCGATGGCCCCGGTGACCAGGACGATGCCCTTGCGCATGCGGATGGTGTACTCGATCGCAGCCAGGGCTTCGCGGTGCTGTTCGCTGGCGAAGAAGAAGCGCGGATCGGGCGTGTTCTCAAAGGGCGTGACGGCGAAGTTGTAAAACTCTTCGTACATGTTTATTCACCGCTGGTCGCTGTGGTGGTCGGGCTGGTTTCGGCCGCGTGCGGCTTTTCGAGGTCAACGTACAGGGCCGCGGCGATGGCGATGATCACGGTGGCCATGGCCAGGGCGTTGGTCGGATAGAGGATCATGCGTCGGATGCGTCGGATGCGACGATGGCGGCGGGTGATCAACTCACTGACGGTGCCGAACAGCGGGATGTCGAAATGCGAGGTCAACTGCTCGCCGTGGGCGAATGTCTCATCGGTGCGATAAGCCAGGAACACGGCCAGGCCGCCGACCATCAGTCCCAGCCCCAGGGCGGCCATGACCACCTGGGCGAAGTTGGGCGACACGGGGCGCAGATTGGGGCTGGCCGGCTGCACGAAAGTCATCTCGATGCCGCGCTTGCCGCTCTCGGCGGCGGTGGCCATTTCCACCTGGCGCAGGTTGTCCTCCCAGAAGGCAAGTTGGCGCTGGGCCTCATCCTGCTGGCGGGTCAGCTTACGGTGCGTCGAGCGGATGGCGAACATGTTCTCGATCGCGGCATTGATCTTGTCCAACTCGCGCTGATGGGCAGCGGCCTGCTGGGTCAGGGCCTGCTGCTCACTGATGGCGGTGGTCAACTGCAACTGCAATTCGCCGCGGCGCGGATTGACCTGGTACTGCTTTTCGGTGATCACTTCCTCGGGCAGGGCGGCAATCTGCTGGTCGAGCGATGCGATCTGCTCGTGCAGGGCGATGACTTCCGGGTGGGCCTCGGTCATCTTCTGGACGTTCAGCCGATCGTTGAGCTGGTCCTGGCTCTTGCGGCGCAGCTCGGTCAGGCGCACGCGCTCGGGGTTCTGGCCCTGAATCAGCGTAGGCACTGTCTCGGGCACATCCTTGAGGGCGCGCGTGAGTGCATCGACCCGCGTGGCGGCGGCGTCACGGGCGGCGGTGATCTCAGCCAGTTTCTCCTGGGCATCGACCAGCCGCGTCTGGATGTTGTTGGGATTCTCCGGCAGCATATCGCCGTGCTCGATCTCGAAGTCGAGCACCTTGGCTTCCAACTGCTCGATGGCGGCCTTGCTGCGCTGGGCTTCGGACTTGAAGAACGCAGCCGACTCCGCCAGGCGGGCGGTCATCTGGTCCTTGGCGCTGCGCATATAGTTTTCGATCAGGCCGTTGACCGCGAGGCTGGCAAGCTGCGGGTCAGCCCCGATGTATTCGACACGGATGCGGTCGATCTGGCTGTTGGAGATATCCCAATGGACGACGACCCGCCGCATCAGGTCTTCGCGCAGGATGTCCAGGTCGAGACGGTTGTGGATCAGGCCCAGTTCGGTCAATCGCGGCTCGATCTGCTTGAGCAGGCGGTTGATGGCCGGGGCGCCGGTGATTTCTTCGTTGATCGAATCGCGGGGGTTCTGGAAGCTCTGGGTGGCGCCGCGGCGGTTGGTCATTTCGGTCAGGACCATGTCGGTGCGCCGCTCGAAGATGCCGACCGCTTTGTAAGTGCGCGGCAGCAGCAGACTGGCGCCCAGCACCAGGGCACAGACCACGAAAGCGGGCAGTACGAATCGCCAGCGATAGCGCAGGACGATCTCCCACAGTTCGATCAGGGCGTTGGCATGTTCGTTGCGCTGACTCATGCGTGTTCTCGTGGCGGTTGGATTAGTTGCCTGCACCGGTCTGCTTCTGGGTATACGGATCACTGTTGAAGCTGGTGGCCATACTGACCGGAGAGTTGACCGTTGAGGCGGCCGGCTGCAGCGGCAGCAGCAACTGCTGGAAGGCCAGGCCGATGGATGCCATGGCGGTGGGCGGCACGTAGATGATGTCGCCTTCCTCCAGCACCGCGTCCAGGCCGGTGTCGCCGCGCTTGACCATGTCGTCAAGGTTGATGGTCATGCGCCGGATCAGTTCGCCATCCTTGTTGGGCCGCATAATCTGCACGCGGCTGACGTCGGCCAGGCGGTTGGGCTGAGCCCGGGCCAGCGTGCCCAGAATGGTGTTGGTGCCGGTGTAGGGATACGGGCCGGATGTGCTCACTTCGCCGAAGACGAAGATCTTCTTGCTGTTGAAGCCGGTGACGCGCACGGTGACGTCGGCATCCTCGTAATAACTGGTGGCGGCCTCCTGAAGATCCCTGGCCAACTCCTCGCAGGTCTTGCCCGCGGCGAACGTGGTGCCCAGCAGCGGCAGCACGATCATGCCGTCAGGACGAATCTGCTGCTGCTGGCCGTTGATCTCGCGTACACGCTTGGACATGATCAACACGCTGTCCGGCGGAGCCATGCGATATTCGGTGGCGGTGACCAGGGGCTGCGGATTGCGCACGAAGCTGCTGTAGTCGGTGTACTTCTTGGCGCAGCCGCCGGCTGTCAGCAGCAGCACCGCCAGAAATACCAGCACGCCCGTCACATTCCACCTCATGATCATTGCCGATCGCATGATCCGTCTCCTTCGCCGGCCCCACGGCTCAACAGGCTGCACGGTCCCACAGTTTGGGAATCGTGGCCAACATCAAGCGCAGTTCCCCACGCACACTGCGCTGACAGAGGTATTCCAGGTCGTAGTTCAACTTCCGCTGCATGCCGTCCAGGTCGTTGGCATAGCCGTGACGCACCTGGGCCAGTCCTGTCAACCCCGGCGGGGCGGACAGGCGATGCTCGAACTGTGGCAACTGTCCGCGATAGCGCTCGAACACTTCGGGCCGCTCCGGGCGGGGGCCCACCAGGCTCATCTTGCCCGTCAGCACGCTGAGCAACTGCGGCAGTTCGTCGACGTGGCTTCGCCGCATCCACGAACAACCCGGCAGCACGCGCGGATCGCGGCGCTGGGCGAAGCGGATGCCCTTGGTCTCGGCATCCCGGCTCATGGTGCGCAGCTTGCACATCTCAAACAGCCAGCCGTCGCGGCCGACCCGCCACTGGAAGTAGAGCACCGGCCCGCCGTCGATCAGGTAGATCCACGCCATGCAACCGGCCAGCAGCGGCGCCACCAGCAACAAGGCCAGCAGGCTCAGCACCACGTCGGCGGTGCGCTTGAACAAGCGATAGCGCAGCGTCAGCCGGTGTCGGTGTTTTCGCTGGAGATTGTTGGGCAATGTGGCCATACGGCGGCGTCCTTGGTCGGGTCGCGCCATGACTGGCCGACCCCTGGCGTTACCTTGACGCTATCGTCGTGATGCTTAAGACACTTAACCGTCCTGCAAGTCCTGTAGGGCCTGGGCTGGATGGACCGTTAAGGAGAGGCTCAAACGGTGAAAATATCGGACAAGGCCGAAAAAAATTTGCCGGCCGGTTGCGATACAATGCGGCCGCGGTGTATCTGCAATAGGGCACCCGTAGCTCAATGGATAGAGCATCGGTCTTCGGAACCGAGGGTTGGAGGTTCGAGTCCTCCCGGGTGTATTGGGGCAGGCAGTAGGGAGAAGGCAGTAGGGTGGGGCCTTCGAGCGCCGGTTCACTTGCGGGGGCCGCTTGCGGCTTCGCGGGACGATCGAACCGTCATTGAACTTGCGGCATTCAAAGCTGCACGCATCGCTTGGGCTTTCACCAGCGTCTCTTCATATTCATCGCGCGGATCGGAATCCGCCACGATGCCGCCACCGACGTGCAGGTCGAGTTTATCGGCCTCGATCATCAGGGTGCGGATGGCGATGTTGAGCGTCGCCTGCCCGCCGCGCAGGAAACCGATGGCGCCGCAATAGGGGCCGCGCTGGACGGGTTCCAGCTCGTCGATGATCTGCATGGCACGGACCTTGGGCGCGCCGGTGATCGAGCCGCCGGGCATGGTGGCCCGCAGCAGTTCCACCAGGTCGCGCGGGCCGTGCAGTGTGCCGCTGATGGTTGCCACGCCGTGATGCACGGTGGGGTGCGTCTCGATCGTGCGCGGCTCGTCCACCTGGATCGAGCCATAGGCGCACACTCTGCCCAGGTCATTGCGCAGCAGGTCCACGATCATGTGCAGCTCGGCGGCATCTTTCACACTGTCGCGCAACTGGTCGGCTGGGACATGAGAGGGGCGGGTGCCCTTGATCGGTCGAGTCACCACGCGGCGCTGGGCGTCAACTTCCAGAAACAGCTCCGGCGAAATCGAGCAGATCGTGTGCTGCTGGTCCATTTCCAGGTAGGCGCCATACCAGGCGGGGCTGGTCCGGGCCAGTTGGGCGTAAAGCTGACGGGGGTTGCCCTGGAAGTCACAACTGAATCGCTGCGACAGGTTCACCTGGAACACGTCGCCGGCCGAGATGTAGTCAATCACCCGCTGGACACGGCATTCGTAGTCCTGTTGAGATAGCAGCGGCGTCAGCGGCCCGGCCTCGAACGGCGGCGATTCGGCCGGCTCGCTCAACAACGCCGGGGGCGAGGCTGGGCCGTGATGTGTCCATTGTCCCGTCGCTGCATCGTGAACCGACCAACTCGTGCAGCCCGCCAGCCAGATCACCGGCCAACCGCGATCGCGCATCGCCGCACTGGGCAGCTTCTCGATCCAGTGCCCCAGTTCGTAGCCCAGGTATCCGATCCACATCACCTGTGGATCGCTCAGCAGTTGACGCAGCTCGGCAAACGGCTTGCCTTCGCCTGGTTTCTGGTCGAAGCGATAGAACCGATCGGGCGCTGCCAGATAGCTGTACCGGCTCCAGCGCGGGTGAAAGCGCCCCGAGTGCAGCATGACCAGACGTCGATCGCCCGGCCAGCGGCACAGCACATCCAGCGGGGTGAATTCAGCCCAGTTTCGCTCGGCGGCGCGGCACATGGGGGGCATGTTACCCGGATTCAATCGTGACCTATCCTGCCATGCCGCCGCTTGCGGCTTCGCAAAGTGGCACGCCAAATGGGCCGACGCGCGAAGCCGCAAGCGGCTGGAAAGTGGTGTCAGCGCACTGGCAGGGTGGACCTGCCAGTGCGCGACTCCTCCGTGACACCACGAAAATCACACCAGACCAGAAAGTGCGCACGCACCGCGCATGGGGCTGGGAAGTTGCTGAGCAATCTTTGTGAAGTGGGCACTGATCAAACGCATGTGTGAACTACAAATTCGGCCGCGAAGGGATGCACGTCAGAGAAAAGCAGTGAAAATCCAAGCAGACATCAATATCAGAATATGATAAAGCCTTCTCCGTACCGCCCCGAATTTTTCTATCCGGCTGCCTATGACGTGCATCCCATGGCGGCCGCGAGACTCAACAGAACCGTGCGGTACGTCGGGACATTGTACTCAATGCGGCGAGGTCGTCCAACAGGGGGCGAGCATTTTTTACTGCCCGTTTTGCAGGCTGCGGCCCGTCAGGTGCAGGAACACATCGTCCAGGCTGGGCGGTCCGACGCTGATCCGCTGCACCCGCGTGCCCAACTGCTCGCTCAGCCGGCTGACCAGCGGACCGGCCCCCTCGCTTTCAAAATGGATCATCCCTTCGCGCACGTGCATGGGCGTATCACCCAACTGCCCGCGCAGCTCCTCCAGCACTGCTTGCGTGGTCTGCGGTGATGTCTGGATGCTGATCACCTGTCCGCCCAGGCCCGCTTTCAATGCGGCGGGTGTGTCCATGGCCACGCGCTTGCCGCTGTCGAGAATCGCCACGCGATCGCAGCGGTCCGCCTCGTCCAGCAGGTGCGTGGTCAGCAGCACGGTCAAGCCCGTCTGCTGGCGAAGGTCGTCGAGCAATTGCCAGAGATTGCGTCGCACCAGCGGGTCGAGCCCGGAGGTGGGCTCATCCAGCAGCAGCAGCTTCGGTTCGTGCAGCAGGGCCTTGGCCAGTTCGACGCGCCGCTGCTGCCCGCCGCTGAGCTTGCCGGTGCGTTTTTCGAGGATGTCTGAAAGATCGAATCGCTTGACCGCCGCATCGATGGCGGCCCGCAGTTTCGAGCCGGTCAGCCCGTACAGGCGGCCGTGGTGCGTCAGGTTCTCGCGCCCGGTCAGTTCACCATCCAGGCTGGGATGCTGAAACACGACACCCATCAAGCGGCGGACCTGTGCCTGTTGGCTGACCAGGTCGCAGCCGAAGATGCTGATCTTGCCTTGTTGCATTGGCAGCAACGTCGCCAGCAAACGAAACAGCGTGGTCTTGCCGCTGCCGTTGGGCCCCAGCAAGGCGAAGCTCTCGCTCGGCTCAACCTGGAAGCTCACCGCATCCAGCGCGGACTTTTCGTTGCGCGGGTAGCGAAACGACAGTGCATCGATCGTAATGGCTGCCGTCATGGTCGATCCAGCAGCAGTGCGGCGAAGACCACCGGCAGGTAGATCAGGGAAGTGAGAAACAGCCGCCGGGCCCGCAGCCGCGAAGGTTGAAACACCAGCGCCACCGCCGCCGCGGCAAACAGCAGCCCGCATGACAACGTGATGCCGTAGGACATCCAGCCGCTGACGCCCATCGCCGTCGGCAGCACGCCCAGCGGAATCAGCAGCATGGTGGTCATCAGAATCTGGCGAAACGTGCGCTGCCCGCTGGGATCGATCACCGGCAGCATTACCAGACCGGCTTTCGCATAATCCTCGCGGTACAACCAGGCGATGGCCTGGAAGTGCGGCAGTTGCCAGACGTACATGATCGCCAGCAACATCAGGGCCGGCTCACCCACCGCGCCCGCGGCCGCGGCATAGCCGATCACCGGCGGCATCGCCCCCGGCAGTGCTCCGATCTCCAACGCCAACGTGCTCTTGCGCTTCATCGGCGTGTAGAGCAACGCATAAACCAGGATCGTCCCCGCGCACAGCGCACTGGCCAGCAGGTTGCATCCGAATGCCAGCAGCACCACACCCACGATCGAAAGCAGCACGCCCAGCAGCAGCCCGTTGCGAGCGGCCACACGTCCGGCAGGGATCGGCCGATTGGCGGTGCGCTTCATCAACGCATCGGTCCGCCGCTCGATCACCTGGTTCAACGCCGCTGCCCCCGAGCAGGCCAGGCCCACGCCAATCACCATCGCAGCGAAGCGGGGCCAGTCCCAGGCCTCGGCAGCCCCGAAGGCATAGCCGATCGCCGCGGTGGTGGCCACCATCAGCGTGATGCGCGGCTTGGTCAACTCCACGTAGTCCGGCCAAGCCGACGCTGCCGCCCGTTCATCGCCAAGAAAGATGGTGGCTGGTTCGTTGCCGGCTGCTTGGGTCATGAGTCAATCGCGTTCCGAGGCTGTGGTGTCTTGCGGGGTCTGGGGGCCGAATTGTAGCCCAACCGCGATGGCCACGGCCACTGCCAGGATCAAAGCACCCACCGCCTGGTGCCCCGTGGCGATTTCCCATCGCTTGGCCGACCAGATCACGCTCAACCCCAACAGGATCTGAAGCAGCAGCAGGGCGACCAGCCCCAGCAGCAAACAGCCCTGTGCCAGGGGCTTACCTTCCTCGCGTTTCCCAGCCAGCCGGTAGCCCAGCACCACCACCAGCACCGGGATCAGCAGCATCCCGATCACCCGGTGCACCCATTGCAGCCACACCATGCCCACGCTTGACGGCGTGGCCGGGCGGGTGGGCGTGGTCTCCAGCACGTCCGGCGTACTCTGCGCCTCGACGGCCGACATGGGTAGAGCGGGCTCCTCGACATAGACGCGAAAGCGGTCGCCGCCGTATTCGTGAAAGAGTTCGTTTACCTTTTCCTGCGACGTGGGCGGAATCAGTTTGCCAAACACCAGCGGGGCATCGGGAATCGCCGAAGCCGCCTGCGTGTGCCGGAGTGTCGCCCCTAAGCCAAGCTGCACCAGTACCACAGCCACCAGCAACCAAGCGACGGTGATGCCGCGTCCACCGGGATTGGCCTGCGCCGGGCGCACCAGTGTGGACAGCACCACGGTCAGGGCCAGCACGATCTGGCCGTGGATGCCGTGCACGATAGCCAGCGGAATGGACTTATTCGTCACCCGGATGCCGCCCAGCACGCCCTGCACGATGTAGAGCACCAGGATCAAACCCGCCAGCAGTGTCAGACGGTTCTTCCAGCCATACCGTTTGCCCACCGCGACCAGCGTGATGATGGCGATCAGTCCGCTGACCGCCCCGGTGATGCGATGGTTATGTTCCAAGGCGACGCCGGCATCGGCCCACAGGCGCAGTGGAATAATCAACCATTTGCCGAAGCTGGTGGGCCAGTCCGGCACAGCCAGTCCCGCGCCGCGGCTGGTGACTAAACCGCCGGTGGTGATCAGGATGAAGGTGACGACCGCCAGCAGGCTGGTGGTCCAGCGGACAGCCCGAGAGTTATTCGTGTTGGCCATGGGCAGCCTATTGTGCGGCGGCCAGGATGGGTTGTAAAGCGAACGGACGTCCGGGGCGGTGCAACCAGTCGCGTAGCAATATGATGAAAATCACAAGTTAGAGATTGCTGTTTCGTGTTTCCGTTGAACATGCTGGCCGGGGTTTACCCTGATTGATGGGGCTGTAGACTGTTCCCAGATGTGAAAAAATGCCCGATTGGATTACAGGAACCCTTGCTTCCACAAAGATTGCCGCCATAATATTTAGATATAAGGAGAGCGCTCCATGTAGAGCGGGCAAGATAACCCAGATCAGGGTGTCAATGGGGTAGAAGGATGTCAAGATGTCAACATACACGCGGAGAGTCTGCCATCTGGTAGGCGTGTTTGTTCTTGTCGCTTGGGGGATCTCGGCACAAGCAGATTTCATTGGTCACGGCATCATTGTCACCGCAACCAACGGCAATGGGTCGGCCAGTTACATGGCACCCGTTCTACCGCCGGATGCATCGGATCAAGCCAAATGGATTTTGACTCAACCCACGCAACTGCGCAACGGGCAGAATGATTGGGTCGCGACCCTGCAGAGCCTGACGGTTGATTTGAATGGCGACCCGCAGGTTTCCATCGGCTTCGCCGTTACGGCCGGCAACTCAGCGACCACCTTCACCATCAGTTCTGCCATCGTCTCCTTCCCCGCACTGCTCAATCCTTCCGCTCAGGCTACTGCCGCGATGACGGTGACCGATCTGAACGCCAACGGCGCCAGCATCTCTTTCGCAGCTCCCCACACCATTGGCATGTATCAGGCGACGTACAATTCCGGTGTTGTCTTCACGCAGGAGCTCGGCAGTCTGAGCATCCCCGGCGGTTCCGGCAGTGCCAACAACGGCAACCCGCCGTTCCAGGTCATCAACGCCTCCGTGACCAGCATCGCGGCCAGTTTCTCCTTTACGCTGTCAGCCAATGACTACGCATCCGGTACCAGCAATTTCGTCGTGATTGAGGAGCCGGTAGTTCCAGAGCCGGCCAGCCTGGCGCTGTTAGGACTCGGCGCGCTGGCAATGCTTCGCCGCCGTCGCTGAGTCAATCGGACGGGACGTCTTTGTAATCACAGCCAACAGCCGGCGAGCTACGTCTCGCCGGTTTTTTCATTGGGCTGCCCATCACCAATCGCCTCAGCGCTGCCGGTACGCCGGCACGACGCCTTTCCTGAGCATGATGTTGCCGTACTGGCGGGTTTCGCCGGTCATCACCACGACAAACGCACTGCGGGCCTGATCGTAGAACGCGAATCGCTCCACCCGTACGATCGACGGCGCCTGCGACTCGTACTTGCTCACCACCCGGCGGTAATCCGCCTCGACGGCTGGATCGAGCTTATCGCCTTCCACCGGTGTCATCATCACCAGCGAATCGGCAACATACGTATCCACCGGAAACAGCGGCAGAATCGCCTCCAGCAGTTGCGTGATGTTCAACCCATCGGCCCGAATCACCGGCACCCCCAGGCTGTGGCCCGGAAAGTGCGCATCAGCCAGAACCATCACATCGCCGTGCCCCATGCGATACATCGCGGCCAGCAGTTCCGGTGAAAGCAACGGCGAAATTCCCTTGAGCATGACGTTTCCTCATGAACGTATAGCTGCCGAGCTTGCTCGGCGCTGAACTCAGTAATCCAGCGTCAGAATACGGCCCTTGGTGAAGCTGAAGAAGGCCTCCTTCTGCGCCACCTGGACCTGCGGCATCAGTTGATCGGGTGTCTTACCCGCAGCCTGCAGACAGCCGGGACAGGCGTAGATGGACACTCCTTGCCTGTTCAGGTCGTCGATCATGGCCTGCGCCGAACCGAACGGCTGCATGGCCAGGTCCGGCGAGTCGGCCAGCACCACGCCGATGCCTGCCACGTCGAAATAGACCAGCACGTCATGCTCCGCCGCCATGATCTGCGCCATGCGCAGCCCCATCAGAACGCTGTGCGCCTGGTCCGGGCCGGACTTGATGTGCACGAATACGCCATCGCGCACCGGCGAATCCGTGCTCGGCGCCTGGGCGAAACCGATCAGGCACATCGCGGCAACGATCATCAGACAAGTCAACACGACACGGTAACGGTGAATACGCATATCGGCCTCCCTTCGCTTGAAGTGTTGCTGCGAGTATACCACCCCGGCAGCTCAAGCGAGTAAGGTTGATCGCGCCACAATTACAATGACATCACCAGATTCTTCGCCGCGACATCAATATCAAGCTTCCAGCTGTAATGATGGTTGCGGCCGTGGGTTCGGGGATACCACACCATCCGCCCCCGTAGTCAAGACCCGCGTCATCGGAGCCCCAGATGGCTGTGTAGTAACCTCCAGGTCCACCAACGCTGGGATGGATACCGATAGTCAACGCTGTGAATTCAACGCCGTTGAAATCATACGTGGACCAACCTGTGGTGAAACCTGCGCTGGTGAATTGTGCTGCCATGTCGTTCAAAATGCTCAAGGCGGTTGTGCCTGTCGTGGGATGCAGTTCCAGGCCGATGTCCAGGTTATTCGTTCCTGCTGACATCGACAGACCGAAAACGACCGTGGAGGTGAGGCTATCCTCTGTCAATCCCGTTGCCTGGCCAGTGGTGGGTAGTGCAAATCGTGCTTGCTCCAGTTCCTGAGCCACGCTTGAGTCATCTTCGATCCATCCCCATGGGTCGCTTTGTCCGGTTCCATCGGTGAATTTGACGCACTTGTAATTCTTCCACACCGCATCTTTGCCTGTTCCGTAGGCCGGGATCCCTGCCGCGACTGAGGCGTTGCGAATTTTGGCGGCTTTTTCCTCGGGTGTGTCATCCTTGGAGATCGATACAGTAAACGTTTCGCCGTCCACGTCGAACTCCATCTGACCGCTCTTGGTAGGTTGCGATGCGGTAAACTTGTGCGCTGCAGCCCAGGTGTGGGTAGCAGGACATAAGATCCCAAACGCCGCTGCGGTGGCGATCAACAGATGCCCAATGATTGATGATTGTCTCATTCTCGCTCCCTTTCTGTTTGGCGTTATTCACCCGAAATACCAGTGATATGGAAACTTCTTGAACTTACAACAGTCGTTGTGTTTGTGGTTCTCCTCGCTCATCATCGTATGGAACAATCAATCATCGCCATTGGCGACGCTACATGGTGCAGGTCATCAGTGGCAGTCGGGTGTTTGTCCGTCGGGCGGTGATGGGATATTCGGGAACTGCCCGTGAGGTAGCCCGCAGAATGGCTTCCCCTACGGCAACGCATCGGCGAAGCGGTCGATCTGCTCCAGCGTGTTGTAGAAGTGCGGACTGACACGCAATCGTCCGGCCCGCAAGGCGATCTCGATCTGATTCTGCTGCAACCCGGCCAGGATGCGATGCGGGTCGATGCTGTCATCGGGCGGGGTGAAGCTGAGGATGCCGCTGCGTTCGTGTTCGTGCTGGCGCGGTGAGAAGATGCGGTAGCCTTTCTCGATCAATCGCCGCTCGGCATGGGCGGTCAGTTCCTCGATGCGATGCCAGATCGGCTGCAGGCCCACTTCCAGCAGCAGTTCCAGGCTGGCGCCTAAAGCGAGAATGCCCGGAATGTTGTAACTGCCCGGCTCGAACCGCCGCGCGTCCGGCAGCAAGGCAAAACGATAGTGGTCGAAGTCCAGCGCATCTTCCATGCACATCCAGCCCACCACGTTCGGCTCCAGGCGATGGGCCAGGTCCGCCCGGCAATAGAAAATCCCGCAACCCTCCGGCCCCAGCATCCACTTGTGTCCGTCGGCCGCCAGAAAATCGATGCCGTCGCGCTGCACGTCGATCTGCATGGCCCCGGCGCTCTGGATGGCGTCAACGCACAACAAGCCGCCCGCCTGATGCAGCAGGTCGGCGATGGGGCGCAGGTCGATGCGATAGCCGCTGGCGTACTGCACGTGCGATAGCGCCACCACCCGCGTGTGATCGGTGACAGCATCCAGCACATCTTCGACGTCGATTCTTCCGTCCGGCCGTTGCGGGACTTCGTACAGTTCCACGCCGCGAGTGCGGGCCAGGTTTTCCCACGGATAACGATTGGCTGGGTATTCGACGCTACTGATGACCACGCGATCACCGGGCCCGAGCTTGAGGCCGTTGGCCACCTGGGCCAAGCCGCTGGTGGTGTTGGCGACGAAAGCGATCTCGTGCTCGCCGGCTGCGTTGATGAGCCGGGCGGCCAACTGTTTGACCCGGCGAGCGCGCTGATACCACTGGCTGTTGACATAGGCCTGTGTGGCGGCCTGCTCGGCGTAATCGTGGATCGCCTCGGCGGCCGGGGCGCTCAGCGGCGCGACCGCGGCATGGTTGAGAAAGACCATGCGCTCCATGATGGGAAAATACCTGGAAAAATCGGCAGGGCCCGAGGGCGTCATGGCGACGATGCTAAACGATGTGCGACACTGCGGCCAGCGCCGGCGGTATCAGCAAGCCGCTTACTGCGTTTCACTGTTGCCGGGGGCGGAGGTGGCGGGCAGTTTGATCAGGTCGGGATCGCTGCCGGACTGCTGGCTGTTGCGTGCAGCCTGATTCTGAAGGCGCATGCGCTCGGCGAAGTCATCCATCAGGTACCACTCGCGCCAGGTCTTGATGCCGGCCGCCTTGGCTGCGGCGGGATCGAGGGTGCGGCCTTCGGACACTTCGCCGGTCAGGGGATTGCGGCGGCCGCCGCCGATGGTGACGGGTTGGCCGGTGTCGAAGGCGGTCTTGTAGGCCATTTCGGTGGTGCTGAGCACGGCTGTTTCGTCACCGGCGCGGCTGTCGGCCGGGAGCAGGGCCGAAGCCATCGAGACGCGGTTGTTGGCAGGCGCTGCCTCATCAATGATGGCCGGGGACTCCGCAGGCTCGTTGTTCTGTTTGGCCAATGCGGGAGCGGCCGGCTGGGGCGGAAGCGGGGCGGCGGAAAGGCGGGTGTCCAACTCACTGCGGATCGCGGCCCGCAGTTCATCCATGCTGGCGATGGCCTTGGAACGCAACTCACGCAGCACCTGACGCAGCACTTCATCGCTGGGCGCCTGCGAGCGATCGCGCAGCTCGGCCAGCACTTGCTTGAGCAGGTCGTTGGTCTGCTCCGTCGGCGTCGGCTGGGCGCTGGCCAGTTCGATCAACTCGGCCAGCTTGGCGTCGGCCTGCTCACGGGCGCTGGCGGCAGCGCGGATCTCGTTAAGAATCTCGTCCGGCGTGGTGCGCTGAGCGTCGGCCAACTGCTGAAGCTGCTGACGCAACTGATCGAGCGAATCGGTCTGGGCGCTGGCCTGCTTCTCGATCACCGTCTGTAGCGCCGCGGCCATTTGCTGCGGCGAGGTCTGGGCGTCCAGCTTGCTCAGCACCTGGTCGAGCTTGTCGGAAGCATCGGGCGGCAGGGCGGCGCGAATCTGCTCGACAGCCGAAGCCACAGCCGAAGCGTCCTGCCTGGTGGCCAGGTCCGCCACCGCATCATGCAGAAGCCGGCGGGTCTGGTCGGGTTGAGCGGCCACCAGTTCGCGCAGCTCGGTGATCTGGCTGGAAAGCTGGCGCTGCTCGTCGAGGTTGGCCACGATCTGCTTGAGCAGGGATGCGTTGGCATCGCTGGAGGCTTGCAGTTGTTCGGTGACGTGGGTGGCCAGTTGTCCACTGATCTGCTGGGCCAGTTGATCGGTGTCGATGGCGGGCACGGTCGGCTGCTGATCGAGGCGGGCGATGATGGTGTCGAGTTTCTGATTGGTCTGCGGATCAGCCACCGGCTCAGCGGGATGGTCCAGACGTGCCAGCACGTGGTCGAGCTTCTGGTCAGCCAGGCGGGCGGCGGTCTGCTGCTGCTGGATCAGATCATCGCGCATGGAGGCCAGCGCCTGCCAGTGCTGCGATTGCCCATCGACCTTGGCCAGCAGCGAGTCGAGCTTGGCGGTGGGGTCGGGTTGCTTGGCCAGTGTGGTGCGGATTTCGTTGAGCACCGCGTCGCGCTGCTGCTGGTCATCGAGCCGGGCCAGGATGTCGTGCAGCAGCGGATCGTCCTTCTGATTCAGGGCGGCCAATTGATCCTGCAGCTTGCGGTTCATCACGCTGGTCTGGTGCATGGAGTAAACCACCAGCACGGTGACGAGCGTGAACGCGGCCGCGACCGCCAGCGGGGCCCATTTCGAGCGCGATCCCGCAAAGTGCGTGGCCCGCAGCGCTTCCTTTTCACTGAGCGGTTCACCCAGCAGGTCCGCCCGCTCGGCCATGTCGGCGGCCATGTCGGTGTCGATCAGCTCCATGCAGGTGGCGCCGATGCGGATGCTGTCGCCGGGACAGACGGGCACGATGTCGCGGCCGATGGATTTGCCGTTGAGGTAAGTGCCGTGGCGTGATTCGAGATCGCGCAGCACCCAGCGGCCCTCTTCGAGCCAGACGCGAGCGTGGCGGCGGGAGGCTTTGCGGTCGCGCAGCTTGTGCTGATCGCCCTGGCGGCCGAGGATCAGCGGACGTTCTTCGTCCAGTTCAAAGCTGCGACCTTGGTCGGGTCCGCTGGAGACGTTGAGAATCAGCACGTCAGGGTCTCCGGGTCAGTCATGGCAGGCGGGTAGGTCCAAATAAGTTACACAATGAACGTCGTTTCGGCAATAGCAAAGGGCTGCTGCCGCCACTGGCGGGGGGGGCTATAATCGCGGACATGATGCAGAGACGTAAAACGCGGCAGATCTCACTGGGTGACGATCGGGTGGGGGTGGTCAAAATCGGCGGCGATGCCCCGGTGAGCGTGCAGACCATGACGGCTGGTTACACCCACGACGTGGGGGCCACGGTGGCGGAGATCCACAAGCTGGCCGCGGCCGGGGCGGACATCGTGCGGGTGGCGGTGCCGGAGAAGAAGGACACCGACGCCCTGCGCGACATCATCCCCCAGGTGCGGGTGCCCATCGTGGCCGACGTGCACTTTCATTTTCAGCGTGCCCTGGAGGCCATTGAAGCCGGGGTCCACAAGATCCGCCTCAACCCCGGCAACATCCAGGACAAGGCCCAGGTCCGCGACGTGATCCAAGCCTGCAAGCAAAAAGGCTTGCCCATTCGCATCGGCGTCAACGAAGGCTCCATCATCGAGCGCAAGGACAAACAGAAGCGCATGAAGGAACTGGGCGGCGTCTTCGGCAACTCCCGCCACGGCCACTTCCTGGCCATTATGATCGCCAAGCTGGAAGAGTACCTGGACATCTTCTACGAGAACGACTTCTACGACATCGCCATCAGCGCCAAGAGCCCCGACCCCACGCTGTGCATTGCCGCCTACACCGAGATCAGCAAGCGCTTCGATCATCCGCTGCACCTGGGCGTCACGCATGCCGGCCCCAAGGAGACGGGCACCATCCGTTCCATCGCACCCCTGGCCCACCTGCTTGCTTCCGGGGTCGGCGACACGGTGCGCATCAGCTATGCCAATGATCCGGTGTACGAAGTCGAGGACGCGCTGGAACTGCTGTATTGCCTGGAGATGCGCCCGCGCAAGGGCGTGGACCTGATCGCGTGTCCCACCTGCGGGCGCATCCAGGTCGATCTGTTCACGCTGGTGCAGGACGTGCGTAAGAAGCTGCGCGAGGAGATCGAACTGCCGATCAAGGTGGCGGTCATGGGCTGCATCGTCAACGGCCCCGGCGAAGCGGAGGGCGCGGACGTAGCTATCTTTGCCGGCGACCGTCGCGGCATCATCTACGTCCAAGGCGAAAAGGTCGCCAACGTGCCCGAGGAGCAGATCCTCGATGCCCTGCTGGACCACTGCAAACAGTTCGAAGCCAAGGTAAAAAGCGGTGAAGCCAAGCTCGGCCAGAAGGTCGTCGAAATCGCACCGCCCGACCCCATCGGCGAACTGGGTAGTGGCTTCGACAAGATCGCAGCGGGGCAGGTGGATCGACTGACATCACTGACCGTGGATGGGCAATAAGCCATGCTCAAAGACATCGTCGAAGCAATCCCCACCGGCGGCCACCGGTTGCACCTGCGCTTTGATGATGGCGTGACAGGCGAGGTGGACGTAGCACAACTCGTTGAGTTCGTAGGTGTGTTTGCCGACCTGCGCGACCCGGATCGGTTTCGGCAGGTCACGGTGAACCACGAACTGGGCACGGTCGTCTTGCCTAACAGCGCGGACCTCGACCCGGACGTGCTGTATGCAAGGATTACCGGAAAACCCATCGAGAATCCCTCAGTACCAACTTGACCGTCAGCGGATCAACATCTCGGTGATGTTTTCTACGTCTGTCTGCTTTAGGACCGCCGGTGTGAGGTTGAGGAAATGCGCATTTGAATGTTTGCTGAATCGGGAATTGGATGCGATGAGCCGGTGTGGAATCTTTACCGCATATCGAATGGTGAAGTCAACTTCATAGATGACCCCGACCAGATAGTCGAAGTGATGATGGTCCAGATTCCGAATTGCGCTAAGCTGAACAGAGCCATTGTGGCGCGTCAACCGTCGTGATTTGATTTCGATCTTTTCGCCCGATTCTGTTGTCGCGTCGTATCCGGCGTTCGAATTTTTTTCTTGCTGGAGTCCAAGTTTTTCGCAGACCAACCACTCTGTGTAGTCGGCGACGGGATTATTCGCCGTTCGGGCGATGCCCCGATGACGCAGTTCTTCCGTGATGGCAGCGTACGTTTGAAGCAACTGTGCATGGGACAGTTGCCCAAGGCCGATTTGCACGGACCATCGTTGGAGGCGGCGTTCTGATTCGTCCATCATGTGTTCAGCTATCCCACGTCGCGCATCGGCTTGACGGTGGGCTGTGGCAGTGGGCGGCCTTTGGACTGGAAGTGGGCGATCACATCGTCAACCGTTTGGCACAGTTGCTCGTAAACGAGGACCGGATCGTCGCCGTGGATGCCGGTGATCAGGTCGGGGCAGCGGCCGATGTAAACGCCGTCTTCATCGGACCACTCGACCCACTTGTGATATTGGTCAATCGGCTTCATGGCTGGCCTCAATGGCTCGCTTGACCTGCCGCTCCTGGTAGGGTTTGGCATCGTCGCCCGACTTGCCGCTGAGCGTGACTGCTCCGGGGTAGCTGGGGGGGTGAACTTGCGGTGCGAACCCTTGCCCGCAAATTGTATAAACCCGGCCCGCTCCAGATCGGTGATCAACTCGCGCACCTTTCGCGGCTTCCAACAGAATATAACAAGGAGGGTTGCAGATGACCGCCCCCGCGGCGGATTTTGGGGCTGCCTGATGTTCATCTATAATGCACCCGTTGAATCACACGGTTGAATGATGCTAACTTCCGAAAGGGGCGGACCATGAAAGTCATCATGATTCTGATCGTTCTGGCCATCGCGGTGGTGGTGGGGCTGTACTACTTCGGCGGGGTGTCCACGATGGACCCGGCTCAGCAGGCCACCGAGTTCTACAACGGCCTGCAGACCGGCATGTCCTGGGAGCAGGTGGTGCAGATGAAGGAGCCCAAAAAATACTTCCTGCCCAACCCCGAAGCCATGAACGGCCGCAGTCAGCCGCAGGAGTACAACGAGCAGTTGATCCGCGATGCGATCCAGAACGACACCATCCCCGGCGGGTTCATGTTCGATTACACGTTCACCGGCGATCACGCCTGGACGCTGAACTTCGACAGCGATGGCAAGCTTTACAGCATCGATCCGATTCTCACCACCAAGCAACTTTTCGAAGGCAAAGCCTTCCAACAGTGAACCTTCCGGGCTGAGGCGCGATGCACGATACGATTCAATGTCCCGACTGCGGCACCCGCTACAAATGGCGGCCGAGCTTTGCCAACAAGCAGATGCACTGCCGCTGCGGCTGTGTCTTCATCGCCAAGCCCCCGGCCGGTGCGCCCACGGACGGCACACCCGAGCCGGAACCTGACGCCGCGCCGCCGAACCACGTGAATCCGTTCTCTGCCGGCACCAGCCCGATCCAGCAAGCCCTGGACGAACGCGAGTTTGATGCCAGGGAGCCGGTGGTTGCGGACAAGGTGCTGCCGGCGGTGTTGCTGGGCGTCGGGTTTGTGCTGGGGGCGCTGCTGCTGCTGGCGATGACCAGAACATGGTTGCAATGGTCAGGTGGTCTGGCGGGACTGGTCGCCTTCGAGTTGCTGGTGGGCGTGCCCACGATGCTGGGAACCATGGCGTGGATGGCCAAGGTCTTTGACGAGGGCTTCGGCTCGCTGGGGCAGGTGCTGTTCAAGCTGGCGGCTGTGTGCCTGGGTACGGGCATGATCGCGGACGTGCTGTTCGGGTACCTGATGGTCAACCTGCACCTGTACGGTGAAACGCTCGGCGGCACGTACATGGCCTACAGCGGCGGGTTCTGCGCGGGGCTGACCCTCTACATCATCTTCCAGGGATTGCCGCTGTGGCCCATGTTCCGCAGCGGGGCGGCCATGACCGTGTCCGTGGTGGCCATCAGCTTCATCCCGCGCTTCGGCATGTTCTTCGTCGCCTACTACGCCCTGCGGGGCGTGTGGATTTAGGCGGAAACTCGAAAATCGAAATCCGAAATTCGAAATAAATCCAAAATTTCAAAACCGAAGTGGATTGACGGCCGACATCAGTTTCGAGTTTTGAGTTTTATGTTTATTTCGTGTTTCGAGTTTCGGATTTCGGGTTTTAACCGTTACACTCTCTGCCATGACGATCCGTGCGCGCGACGTCTATCGCTACGGCCTGCTGGCGTTCCTGCTGGCGATCCTGGCGGCGTTTCTGCTGCTGCCCATCTGGCAGACCGTGCAGGGGGCGTTCGTCAACCCGGATCCCGGAAGCGGCGGCGGCTGGACGCTGCGTTACTTCATCGGCGACGGCGTGGGCGTGCTGCGCGATCCGCTTTACCGCCAGGGCCTTTACAACAGTCTGCTGATCGCATTCTGCACCACGGGGCTGTGCCTGTTGATTGCGCTGCCGCTGGCGGTGCTGACGGTGCGCTACGACTTTTTCGGCAAGGGTGTGCTGGGCAGCCTGGTGCTGGTGCCGCTGGTCCTGCCGCCGTTCGTGGGGGCGATCGGTCTGCGGGCGTTGCTGGGACGTTATGGTGCGATCAACGCGCTGCTGGGCTTCGACGGGCCGGGCATCGACTTCCTGGGTGGCGGCTTTGGCGGCCGACTTCCGGGTGTGATCCTCATGGAGGCCCTGCACCTCTATCCGATTCTCTACCTCAACGTCACCGCGGCGCTGGCCAACCTTGATCCTGCTCTCGATGAGGCGGCAATCAACCTCGGGGCCGGGCGTTTCCGCCGCTTCTTCCGTTTGACGTTCCCACTCATTCTGCCGGGCATTTTTGCCGGCGGCACGATCGTGTTCATCTGGAGCTTCACTGAGTTGGGCACGCCGTTGATGTTCGACTACTACGACGTGACGCCGGTGCAGGTGTTCTGGGGGATCAACGAGTTGGCCGAGAGCCCGCGGCCGTACGCCCTGGTGGTGGTGATGCTGGCGGTGGCGGTTCTGATGTACGTGCTGGGCAAGTGGCTGCTGGGCGGTCGTGCCTATGCCATGCAGTCACGGGCCTCGATCGCAGCGCAGACCACGCGCCTGCGCGGCCTTGCGGGTGCGGCGGCGGCGGCGCTGTTTGCCTTGATCACCGTGCTGGCCATCATGCCGCACATCGGCGTCGTGCTCGAAGCGTTCGCCAAGGAGGGCAGTTGGTTCAACAGCGTGCTGCCAAAAGTGTTCACCTTGGATCACTTCCGCGCGGCGCTGACCCACGACCTGGCCCGGGATGCCATCACCAACAGTGTGCTTTACGCCCTGGCGGCGATGATCCTGTGCAGTATCGTTGGCATGGCCATCGCTTACCTGAACGTGCGCGGCAAAGTCAAAGGCGGCGGCCTGCTCGATGCTCTGGCCATGCTGCCGCTGGCCGTGCCGGGCATCGTGATGGCGTTCGGTTATGTGGCGATGACACTGCACTGGCCGTTCGGTGATCAGGGGCCATTGGGCGGTTTCGTCAGCGTGCTGGGCCAGCATCCCAATCCCATCCCGTTGCTGGTGATCGCCTACGCCGTGCGGCGCTTGCCCTACATCGTGCGCTCGACCACGGCCGGCCTGGAGCAGACCTCGGTGCAACTGGAGGAAGCCTCGCTGAATCTCGGCGCTTCACTGGCCACCACAATGCGCCGCGTGGTGGTGCCGCTGATCCTGGCCAACCTTATCGCCGGCGGCATCCTGGTGTTCGCCTTCAGCATGCTGGAAGTGAGCGACTCGCTGATCCTGGCCCAGAAGGCCGAGCACTTCCCCATCACCAAGGCCATCTGGGAGTTCTTCAGCCGCCTCGGCGACGGCCCGTACATCGCCAGCGCCATGGGCGTCTGGGGCATGGCATTGTTGACCGTGACATTGGTAGGCGCCAGTGTGCTGATGGGCCGCAAGCTGGGCGCGATCTTCCGCGTCTGACGTCACGTTTTCCCGTTTAGCAGGCGAGCTTGCTCGCCCATGACGGAGCTAAACAGGGGCCAATCATGGACGAATCACCACGCACCATCGAAGGTCCGGTCCCGTGCATCCGCTGCGGCTACGATCTGCGCGGCACGGCAGTCAACGGGTCATGTCCTGAATGCGGTGCGTCAACGGTTGAATCCCTGGCTGCCTCGCGCAGCATCACCAAGCGCGAGGTGGCGGTCCTCGCGGTGCGGATCATGGCACTGTGGTTTGTGGTTGACGGTTTATTAAACATCATCGGAAATGTGGGTTTGTTAATCAGCGAACCTCAATTCTGGCAAGGCCCCTGGTTGATCAGCATGCTGGCTCAAGAGGTAGCGATGCTGGCCGTGGGAGTAGGTCTCTGGTATTTCGCGGAAACGATAAGTCGGTGGATGATCCACCGGGATGGTTGCGCCATAACCGCAGTAACCTGGACACTTGCAGACTTGATGCAAGTGGCGACGTGCATACTCGGTTTAGTCCTGCTGGTGGAGGGAGGCGCAGGATTGTTCACCTGGGTGATTATGCTTGGTATCGGCGGTTTGGATTCGACTTCTGATTTGGAGGGTTGGTCCCCCGTAGTGAGCGTGTTCTATGTCGTCTTTGGATTGATCCTGATCGCTGGGCGGCGGCGGATCAGTCAGTGGCTACACAAGGCACGCACCGCAGGCACGCCGCAGGCGTGAAATGTGGATGTGTTGTGTGGTCGGCCCCCCGTGTGTTCACGGGGGGCAAAATGTCACGTGGCCGGCTCGATGGTCACTGTCAGGTTTCGCCGCGCGAATTGCAGCACGTACAGCTCCGCCCGCTCCATGTGCGTCGTCAGCAGCAGGCTCAGCCCGCGACGGTGGGCTTCCAGCATCTTGGCGGCTGCATCGCGCAGCGGCAACGGTGTCAGCGAGACGATCGTCCGCACCACGTACAGCATCTCGTTGTCGTCGTCGTTGTGCAGCAGCACCCGGTAGGGCGGAAGCTGCTTGCGCTTCGGCTTCAGCGGCAGGGTCTTGACGTCGGCCTTGTCATCCATTGGCCCGCTCATCGCACACTCCTTGTGCAAAGATCTTTCTGGTCCGACAGTTATTCTGCATGGAGTATAGATGCAGTTTCGCCGGCGGGCAAGACTTTTTCAGCAGGGGGACAAGGCGGGGTGGTTCAGGCGGCTGCGGCTCCAGCGGCGCTGGGCAGTTGGCCGTCGGCCAATGACTGGAAAAACCCGATGTAGCGCGAGATATCGGAGAACTTGGTCTGGAAGCCGTTGGCGCCGAACATGCGCGAGACCTCGATATCGCGCGGGTTGTCGGAGTTGGTCAGCATCATGATGATGGGCACGACGTTGAACTGCTCCTGGCGGCGGATTTTGCGCAAGGCTTCGAAGCCACTCATGCCCGGCATGTTGATGTCCAGCAGCACCAGGGCGGGCATCATGCTCTGGCCTTCGTCCACGCTGCGCAGATAGTCGATCAGTTCCTGGCCGCCGTTGAGGCATAGGAACGGGTTACTGATGTCGGCATCGGCGTAGCATTCCCGGGCGATGGCGATGTCGTCGATATTGTCATCGACCATGACCAGAGGCTGTTGCGGGTTTGTTCCGATGGTCTTCATCTGTCGGTTCCTTTCCAAAATCAAACGTCACATGTACGTCATCGGGGCCGGATTCGATGCGCAGCTTGCCGACGTGCCGTTCGACAATGTGGCGGCAGATCGCCAGCCCCAGGCCCATGTGGTCCGCCTGCCGCCGCATGCCCGGGGTGGCATCGGATGATGCTTGTCTGTAGGGCAGTTGCATGTGCGAGCCGGTGTTATGCACGCCCAGGATCCAGCGTCCCTGTTCCTGCTGGGCGGTGAAGGTCAGTTCAAATCCGTCATCGGCCGCATAGTCCAGGGCGTTGGCGATCAGGTTCTCGTACAGCAGCCGGACCAGCGGCTCGTAAACGGTCAGCGTCGGCAGCTCCTGTAAATGAACGCGGACACAGCGCTGCTCGATGCGCGGCTTGTACAGTTCCAGGGCACTGCGAACGATGTCAGTGATGGCCACGGGCTTGCGCACGATGGTGTTGCTGCTGACCTGGGTGAAGGCCCGCAGGTCGGTGATCTGCTGCAACAGGCGATTGGAGGCGCCGCGTATGCGTTGCAACATCTGGATGATGTCCGGTTCTATGTTCCGGCCGTAGCGATGCAGCAGCAGGTCCGCGAAGCCCGCCACGCGCCGGGCCGGCTCGCGCAGATCGTGCGAAGCCAACTGCACGAAGTGCTCCAGGTCATTCACAGCCAATTCCAGTTTTTCGTTGGTCTGGGTCAGGTTCGCCTCATTCTGGCGGAGGCTGTCCACCATGTGCACGAAGGCCCGGCTGAGTCTGCCGATCTCATCGCGGCGATGCACGGGCAGGGGTGGATATGCTTCGTCGCGGGCGATGTGATCGGCGGTGTCGGTGAGTTGGGCCAGGGGTTGGGCAAGCCGCTTGGCCAGCACGAAGCTGGCCAGCAGAGCGATCAGCAGCAGCCCGATCGTGTACAGGCTGGCCCAGGAGGCGATCGAGGCGGTGGCGGCATCCACGGCAGCAGACTTGCAGCGCAGGCCCAGCACCAGGTAGCGGCTCGTCTGGCCGGGGAACACGAACATCTTGACGAAACAGAGCGTGCCGTCGTTGATCGCGCGCTGGTCGCTATCGAACAGGCCGGCCGTCTGGGGAAATTCATCCTGCGCCAGGTAGCGATGGCCCAGATCGAAGCCGAAGCACTTGGAACGATCGGGGTGCAGCAGAAAATCACCGCGCTGGTTGGTCAGGTAGTAGGCGTACAGACCATTGTCGTGTTGGGGCGTGCCCACCGGGAACGGGTGAAAGTGCATGTTGATGACGGCGATGCCCACCGCCCGGCCGTCCGGATCATGGATCGGAACCATGGCTCGTAACATGGGCCGGTGCGGCACTTCGATTTCACCCCTTTCGCGATTGAGCGTGACATCGGAGAACGTGACGACGCCGGTCGGCTGCTGCATGCACTGCTGGAAGTAATCGCGTGTACCTTTCTGTTGCAGATCCTGCTCCGCGGTGCGCACGATGCGGTCGCCGATGCGGTCGAAGCGAATGACCTCGCGTCCGTTGTCTGCTACCCCGATCAGACGGGCCTGGACATAACGATCGTGCGTCAGCAGCATGTCGTGCAGCAGGTTGGCGGCCATCTGCTCAACCTGCGGCTCCTGATCGCGCTGTGTGAACAGACGGTCGATATGCGGCACGCTGATCAGCAGGCGGGTGTTGCTGGCCAGGTTGCTGATAGTGCGCGCGAGGCGCTGGGACTCGATCAGGGCCCGGGCGTCCAGTCCTTCCCGCTGGCGGTTGGCGATCAAGGCGCTGTAGCCCCAGATCATGACCAGCCCCACGCCCACGGCCGTGGTCAGAACCAACCCCATTGCCACCAGGCGAATGCGCGTGGCCACACTCATGGCTGCACCCGGCTGATCCTGCAGCCATCAAGTCGGCCGACCTGCGGCCGAGCGCTGCGCTCACGCACTATCGGCTCAGCGATCGCCGTCCGCTGGAGTGAGGATGCAAATTGACAATCATGGGGCACGGTAATCCCTCAACCCAGGGACCCCTCTGTGGTTGCTTATCGGTTCAACGCCACGTCCGGTTTACTTGCCTATCAGGGTAAAACCCGTCAGGTCTATCGGACCATGCGTGTCGCTTCGCAGGCGGCGTTTTCATGGGAACCGAGGTAAACTGATCGGCATCCCCAACAGGAGCAGAGCATGAGAACGCACACCCGATGTTGCGGGATCGGAAGGGTGGCCTTGACGGCTGGCGCGGTGGCTGTCGGGCCGACGGGGGCCGCGATCGCACAGACCACGGAACAACCAACCCGGCCCAACGTCGTCTTCCTGCTGGTCGATGATCTGGGCTGGTCCGATTTACGCTGCACCGGCAGCACCTTCTATCAGACACCCAATGTCGATCGCCTCGCGGCTGAGGGCGTGCGCTTCACCAATGCTTATGCCGCCTGTCCGGTCTGTTCGCCCACACGGGCCAGCATTCTCACCGGGCGCTATCCCGCTCGCCTGAACCTCACCGACTGGATTCCCGGCCACGATCACCCGGAAGCCAAGCTGGTCGTGCCGCAGTTCAATCAACAGTTGCCGCTGGAGGAAGTCACCATCGCTGAGGTGCTGCGCGATGCCGGCTATGCCACCGCGGCCATCGGCAAGTGGCACCTGGGCAACAAAGGGTTTTTCCCCGAACAGCAGGGCTTCGACCGCAACATCGGCGGCAACTACTTTGGCGAGCCGAAGCAGGGCAAGTACTTTCATCCTGAGAAAATCGACACCATGCCGCCCGGCCACGAAGGCCAGTACCTCACCGACGCCCTGACCGACGAAGCGTGCAAGTGGATCGAAGCCAACCGCGAGCGTCCGTTCTTCCTGTACATGAGCTACTACGTCGTACACACGCCCATTCAGGGCAAGCCGGCGTTGGTCGCCAAGTACAAAGCCCTGGCCAGCGAAGACAATCCCCAGCACAACCCCGGTTACGCAGCCATGGTCGAAACCATGGACGACTCGGTGGGCACGATCCGGGCCAAGCTCGCTGAGTTGGGCATCGACGACCGCACCATCGTGATCTTCATGTCCTGACCCCCTCCCCGAATCTTGAGCCAGACTTTGTGAGAGAATCCGCCCGGCCG
>CAYYGM010000048.1:0-29128 GCA_964471555.1 uncultured Phycisphaeraceae bacterium | reverse complement strand
GGTACTGGACCTGTGTCAGCAGGATGCCGGAGTTGCCGGCGATTGTGCGACCGGGTTCGAGGATGACGCGCAGGTTGCGTCCGCGCAGCAGGGGCACGATGGCCGCAGCGTAGGTTTCGTAAGCCGGGGAACGGCCGGTCTCATAGTCGGCCGCATAACCACCGCCCAGATCGATGGTGTCGATGGTGAATCCTTCGCTGCGCAGCTCATCAATCAGCGACATGGCCTTGGTGATGGCACGCACGTAAGGCTCGGCCGAGTAGATCGGCGAACCGATGTGCAGGTGGATGGCATCGAGGCGACAGTGCTCGTTGCGGCCATAGGTGTGGAAGAAGCGGCGGGCCCGCTCGATATCCACGCCGAACTTGGTCTCCTTGGCCCCGGTGGTGGTCTTGGCATGGGTGTGCGGGTCGGCCACGTCGGGGTTGACGCGCAGAGCGCCGTGGGTGGTCTTGTTCAGGCGCCGGGCGATGGCGGCGATGTTCTCGAACTCCTGCTCGGATTCGATGTTGAAGCAGCCGATGCCGGCGGCGATGCCGCGCTCGATCTCGGGATCGGTCTTGCCAACCCCCGCATACACCACCTTCCGGGGGTCAACGCCGGCCGCCAGGGCGCGGTGCAACTCACCGCCGCTGACGATGTCCATGCCGCTGCCGCGGGCGACCATGAGCTTCAGAAGGTGCAGGTTGGGGCAGCTCTTGATCGAGTAGCAGATCAGCGGGTCCAGCTCAGCGAAGGCGGCCGCGATGCGGTCGTAGTGCAACTCGAAGGTGCGGCGGGAATAGACGTAGAGCGGGGTGCCGGCCCGGTCGGCCAGGTCGTCGGCGGACACGTCCTCGCAGAAGAGCCGGCCATCGCGATATTCAAAGGCATCCATCGATCTTGTTCCTGCGGTGTCGAATCACAGATGATAGCGGATACAATGCCCCCGTGATGGATCGAGCCGCCCCTTTCATCCCATCGTTCACCGAGCAGAACTGGCAGCCGCTGGATCAGGCCCGCAATGCGGTATTCCAGTTGGATGACGAAGGCCGGGTTCTTGATGTGAACGACACCGCCTGCCAGTGGTTGGGCTACAGCCGCGAGGAACTGCTGCAGATGACGGTGTTTGACATCGATCCGTTGATCAAGAAAGAGAATTGGCAGGCACGTCGCGATAATCTACGGAAACATCGCAGCCTGTCCGCACGTTCGCAGCATCGCCGCAAGGACGGCACGATGTATCCCATCGAGTTGACCACTACCTACGTGGAGGCCGGCGATCAGTCTTATTCAATCACCGTGGTGCAGGACATCACGCAGCGGCGAGCGATTGAAGATCAGTTGCTCAAGGTGGTCGAGCAGTTCAGCGAAGCCCAGCGTGTGGCTCACGTGGGCAGTTGGGAATGGACCGTCGGCACGGATCAGGAAACCTGGTCGGATGAGATGTTCCGCATCTTCGGCTACGAACCGGGGCAGATCCCCATCACGACCGAGGTGTTCCTGCAGCACGTGCATCCTGAGGATCGTGATCAGGTGAATGCCATGATCAAGCAAGCCCTGGAGGAGGGTGGGCACTTTGTCATGGAATTCCGCATGTTCCGCCGCGACGGCTCCATGCGGCACTGCCAGAGCCGCGGTCGAGTGCTGCGCGACGAGTCCGGACGGCCGGTGCGGGTGATCGGCATCAGCCAGGACGTGACCGAGCAGCGGCAGAGCCAGATGGAACTGGAGGCGATGGCCCATCGGCTCAACGAGGCGCAGAAGATCGCTCATGTCGGCAGTTGGGAATGGAACCTGGAGACCCGGACTGCACAGTGGTCGGACGAAAATTACCGTCTGTTCGGCTACGAGCCGGGCGAGGTCGATCCCAGTCCGCAATTCGTCATCTCAAGGGTGCATCCGGAGGATCGACCGCGTTTTACCCGACATTTTGAGCAATTCGCTCAAGGTCAAGCGCCGTTCGACTTCGAATATCGCCTGTTGCAACCGGACGGCTCGTTGCGATACATCCACAGCCGGGGCCAGGCGGTGCGCGATCGGACAGGCAAAGTGGTGCGCTTGATCGGAGCGGCGATGGACATGACCGCGCGCCACGAGGCCCAGATCGAAATCGAAGCCTTGGCTCACCGGCTGAACGAAGCACAGAAAATCGCCCATGTGGGCAGTTGGGAATGGGTGCCGACGGAGGACTCGGTCTTCTGGTCAGAAGAGTTGTACCGCATCTTCGGTTACCCGCCGAGCCATGAGCACATGAGCTTTGAACAAGCTATTTCTCATCTCCATATCAACAACATGGACCAGTTGCGGCAATACCTGGAGGCAGCAAGACAGGAAGGCAAGCCATTCAACATCGAGATGCATGTCACCCGGCCCAACGGCGAGATCTGTTACTGCCACGGCCGCGGCCAGCCGGTCATCGATGCCACGGGCAAGGTGTGCATGGTCTACGGCACGGTGCAGGACGTCACCGAGCGCGTGCTGGCCCAGCGCCAGTTGGAAGCGGCCATGAACCGGCTCGACGAAGCCCAGCGCGTGGCCAGTATCGGCACCTGGGAGTGGGACCTGCTGAAACAGACCGCGTTCTGGACCGAAGAGATGTATCGCATTTACAGACGCGATCCCAATGATCCGATCGATAACGAAAAAGCGATGGCTGCGGTTCATCCTGAAGATCGGCCTCGAGTCAAGGAAGTGGTGATGGATGCCCTCACGCGGCCCGAGTCCTTCGAGATCGAGCATCGCGTTCTCCTGCCTGACGGTTCGGTGCGGTATTGCCTGGGACGCGGCCAAGTGGTTCACAATGAACATGGCGAGGCGGTGCGCGTGTTTGGCACGTCCCAGGATGTCACCGAGCGTAAGCTGGTGGAGTTGGCCCTGCGCCGCAGCGAAGAGCACTATCGGCGGGCCGCCGAAACCAATCGTCGGCTGCTGTCCGAGGTCAACCACCGCGTTCGCAACAATCTCACCGGGCTGTTGAGCCTGCTGCGCATCACTCGTGAAGAAGCCGACAGCGTGGAGCAGTTTGCCACACTCATGGAACAGCGTATCACGGCCATGAGCAAGGCCCACAACCTGCTGGCCGACGCTCACTGGCAAAGTCTCGACCTGCTGGCCCTGATCCGTTCAGCGGCCGGCGGCTATTGCAGCGATGACTCCGGACGCACCACTTGCTCCGGCCCCCCCACCCAGATCAGCCCGCGCCAGGTCGTGCCGCTGTCACTGGCCTTGCACGAGTTGTTCATCAACGCCGCCAAGTATGGGTGCCACAGCGCGCCGTCCGGCCGCCTGAACATCACCTGGCGACATGACCAGCGCAGACTCGTACTCAAGTGGTGCGAAACCGCCGGCCCGCGCATCGAGCAACCGGTCAAGCCCTCGCTGGGCACCGAACTGATCCGCGGCTTCATCTGCTTTGAATTGGGCGGCACGTTGGAGTTGAACTTTCCGCCGCAAGGCGCTAATCATGTCTTGAGTATTCCCCTGGAAAGGGCAAACGACTGATTTATCTGGACAACAACGCCACCACGCAGCCCGAGCCGGCCGTGATCGACGCCGTGCTCGAAGCCCAACGCGATCTGTGGGCCAACCCCTCGTCCGTGCATCGCTTCGGCCAGCAGGTGCGCCAGCGCGTCGAGTTGGCCCGTCAATCTCTGGCAGCGCTGTTGCAGGTTGCTCCGCGGCAACTGGTGTTCACTTCCGGGGGGACCGAGTCGAACAACCTGGCGCTGTGCGGCGTGCTCGACGGCACATCCACTGGAACGTCCGGGGGTGGGGGCGTGCTGATCACCACGCCGGTGGAGCATGCCGCCATTCGCGAGCCGGCTGAGCTGTTGCGGCAACGTGGTGTCGAATTGGTTCTGTTGTCGGTTGATCGTGACGGCCGCGTTGACGTGGATCACCTGGAGCAGATGCTGACCGCGCATGTCGCTCCACCGCGCACCGTGCTGGTGAGTGTGCAGTGGGCCAACAACGAAACCGGTGTGCTGCAGCCGATGGCGGACATTGCCGCGCGGGTGGCAGCCCATCGCACGTCGAAGCGATCCAGGCTCTTTCTGCACAGTGACGCCACGCAAGCGGTGGGCAAGATTCCGGTGGACCTGACAAAAATGTCGCAGGTCGATTTGCTGAGTGTGTCCGCCCACAAATTCCACGGCCCCAAGGGTGTCGGGGCATTGTACATCCGTCGCGGGGTGCGTCTGCATGCCCAACAGCACGGCGGCCCGCAGGAAATGCAACGCCGCGGCGGCACGGAGAACGTCCCCGGCATCATCGGCATGGGCGTGGCTGCTGAACTGGCACAAAAGTGCCTGGCGGACCCGGCGCGGATTGAGCACCTGGCAGCCATGCGCGATCGATTCGAGCAGTCGATTATCGCTCAACTGCCCGGCACCCTGATCAACAGCGGTTCCGGGCCGCGCCTTTGGAACACCAGTAATCTGGCTTTCGTGGGCCTGGAGGCGGAGGCGGTGCTGATCGGCCTGAGCGAGCGGGGCCTGTGTGCTTCAGCGGGGGCCGCCTGTTCCAGCGGGTCATTGGAGCCCTCGCCGGTGCTTTTGGCCATGGGAATGCCTGAGCCGGCCGCCCATGGGTCGGTTCGTTTCAGTCTCAGCCGCCATACGACCGATGACGAACTGGAGCAATCCACGGCGCTTATCGTGCAGGTAGTCAGTAAGCTGAAGCAGACGATGCCCCTGGGAACCGAGTCCGGCAGCCGTCACGTTTGAGGGATCTTTGCTTCGAGCTTGGGATCAGCTTTTCATGCAGATGATGACTTGGACCATCGGGCGACTGGGCGGCAGGTTCAACCTCCTGTTCGAGCCATACCGTCGCCGCGTGATGCACTCGGCCCTGGGGCGGTTCCTCGATCAGCCCCTGGAGCTGACCGTGGGCATGGTCGATCCCGACGGCACGCTGCGCACACTGCCTTTCGCTGCTGAAGGTCAGCCGTTGATCGGAATCGAGCAACGGGCTCGCTTCAACTCCATCACGTTCCGCGGCTTCAGTCAGAAGGCCGGGCTGCGCTTCGAGTTCAACGTCCACAGTGTCTTCTATCCCCAGGTCGAGCGGCTGTGCACCATGCCCGCCTTCTACCTGGAGGTGCGCGTCAACCCCGCTCAGCAGATCCGCTGGTACGACCGCCCCGCTACCATCCCCAACAAGGTCAAGCTCGTCCTGCGCCTGCGCCGACCGGACACCACCATCAAGGCATCGGCCGACGGCCAGGCGCGCATCGATCTGAGCTACCTGAACACGCTCTGTCCCCGCAATGACTTCGGTGGCGAACCATGTGACGAGGACGGCTGCAAGGTGCAGGCGCATGAGCGCATCGTCAGTCTCAACGACGGTTGTCAGGTGCTGCCGGAGGGCGATGGGCTTAGCCTGGAGTTGCCGGTCACCGAACAGGGCAGCGGCATCAAGTGGCGTCTGGTGTGGGCGGCCCACGTGGCGGAGCCGGTGCTGCGCGTGCAGTATCACGGCAAAGAATGCGATGCGGTGCTGCGCTATACCAAGGCGTGGTCCAATCTCGATCAGGTGATCCAGGAAGCGGTCGAGTCGCGCGACGAGCGGCTGGCGTTGAGCCGGCGCTTCGAGAAGATCGTCGAGCAGGCGCCGCTGGACACTGCACAACGGCACCTGTTCAACCAGGCGTTTCAAAGCTGGCTCAGCAACAGCTACTGGTGCAACATCCTGGTGGAGGAAGGCAAGACGCGCCAGTGGTTCAGCGTGCTGGACGGGGCGGCCTTCAATCATTCGCCGATTGACGTGGAGTACAACGACAGCCTGTTGTACCTGATGCTCTGGCCACGCCTGCTGCGACTGCAGTTCTCGCAATGGGCCGAGCACGAGTTGCGGCACGAGCTTTCCAACGGAAGTTATCTGGCGCCCAACCTCGGCCGCGGCGCTCAGGCCATGGGGCCCAAAGATGGTTCGCCCATGGAGATCGAAGAGAATGCCGACTTCCTGCTCATGCTGCAGGCCTACTCGCACTGGACCGGCGACAAAGCGGTGGCGTCGAGTCTGGCCGGGCTGATCGAGCGCATGGCCCGCTACCTGGAGTGGACCGACCGCGACCGTTCCGGCCTGCCCTCGGAAGGCGTGACCAACATCTTCGAAGATGCCGGGCCCGCCATGCACATCGCCCGCAAGCAGACCTACCTGGCCGTCAAGCGCCTGGCCGCCATCCGGGCCGCCGCCAATCTGCTGCACATCGCCGGGAATCACGATCTGCCCCGCAGGCTTGATTCGCTGGTCGAGCGCGATATCGAAAAGGTCGAGCAGGCTGCCTGGCTGTCGGACCACTATGCCGTGTGCAGCGACCACTCCGCGGCCGGTCTGACCGATCCCCACAGCGGTAAACCCTTGCCCTTCGAGCAGTTGCCCGGTTGGGACGCTTACAGCATTCACACCGTCAACGGCCTGCTGCTGCCCACGCTGATCGGCCAGCCGCCCCTGTTGAACCTCGACCGCGTACGCAAGGACGTCATCGCCGCGGCCCGTGAAAATGAGAGTCGATACGGCTGCGGTCATACCAGTGCCGACAACGAGAACGTCTGGATCAGCCAGAACCTCTGGCGCGACACCCTGGCCCGCTATCTCAAACTCACCGGCCCCGTCTCCGCCCAGCAGTACTGGGATTTGCAGGTGCTTTCCAACACGCACGACCAATCACACGGCTACATCGACACTTACGTCAACAACTATCTCGCCTTCCATCCGCGCGGCATCACCTCGATCGGCTACCTGCTGGCTGGGCCGCGCCTGGTCATCGACCGACTGGCGCCCGGCGGCACGCTCATCAGCGTCGATCCCGACCGCCAGGGCCCCCGCCGCTGGCCGCTGCTGGCCCTGGCTGACTGGCGGGCGGGCAAGATCCCCATCTGTGTGATCGACGAGACCGGCCACGTCACCATCGAAGGCCAGATCGATCCGGTGATCATCCACCGACACGCCGGGCTGGATGAATCAATCAGCGACGTTGAATTCATCGGCTAGCGAACTGTCGCACACTGCACAAACGCGCTGCGCCAAATTGCCGACATCCTGATCGGCGCGGCGTTGTGTTAAGTTAGATAATTTGGGGCGAGAATCAATCTCAACCCAGCGCTTCCGTGGCGCAACGATGCGGCGCTTTGTTGTTCAAAATCACAATTTGTCCTATGTAACGACCTATAATCTTGGTATGCTATGAGAGTGCGTTTACAAGGAGGCGCACAACATGGGTGTGGGTTGCAACGTACGCAACCAAAGAGGCCCAACTTTCTTTGGGCGCTAATCTCGCCATAATGCGCGCGATGCTGTTGCAGTAGTGAGGTGAGACATGTTGAGTCGGGCACGGGTGTGTGGGCAAAGCCCCAAGGCTTGGGGCTTGATGGGTGTGTGCACATTAATTCTGATTGCTGCCGGCCCCGCGGGCGCCGCGATCATCACGCCAGTTCAACCGCCGTCACCGGATGAGGAAACGCATGCCCAAATCCTCTCCCACGTCTACGGTGGCACATTTAATCTGACCGACAGTGTCAGCTACAGCAACGGACCGATTACTGCCCAGCGCGTCGACGATGAGTTCGACCGCTTTTTTAATAGCGGCCCCTACAACGCCCAGGCCCAGGCGGTTTTCGCGTGGCGCAGCCAGACCTTCGGCTATCTGCCCGGCGAAAGCGGCGGCTCCTTCCATACCCTGATCACAGTCACCGGCAGCGACTACAACGTCCAAGGCACGGCAGAGGATATTGATCTCGACGGCATCATTCGTTTCGCACGGTGGGACCGGGACTACCTGGTCACCACCAGACCTTTGGACAACAGTGACGGCCTCGACCATGTCGTCACCTATCAGATCCAGGGCCTAGACACCAACGAGACGGTGCTGATGTTGTTCTTCGAGGACTCGCCGGCCTCGGATCGCTATGCCGACTTCGACTACAACGACCTGGTTGTCGAGGTGCGTTTCCTGGGCGATGTGAACGTGCCCGAACCGGCCTCGCTAGGCCTGATGGCTGCCCCGGCCTTCATGCTGCTGGCACGACGCACACGCCGCAACGCAGCCTAACGCGGATTCCCCGTTCAGTATGCATGTCTTGCCGCTTGCGGCTTCGCGCAGCGCCACGACATCGGACCGCGCCCCCGAGCCTTGCGACGGCAGCTACTCACTGATCCCCAGATCGCTCTTGGTAAACAGACTCTCGAAACGGAAGCCCGCGCCTTCGATCGCTTCCCGTGCGCCTTCCTGGCGATCGATCACCACCACCACGCCCACGACCTGGCAGCCCATCTGGTCGCGCAGGAGTTTGGCTGCCTCGAGCGATTGCCCGCCGGAGGTGGCGATGTCTTCGACCAGCAGCACGCGGTCGCCCTGCTCCAGCTTGCCTTCGAACTGCTTGGCGGTGCCGTAGCCTTTTTTGGCGTTGCGGATCAGCACGGCAGGCTTGCCGGACGCCATGGCGGCCGCGGTGACCAGGGGAATGCCGCCCAGTTCCGCCCCCGCCAAGCGATCGACCCCCGGAAGAATCTCCGCGGCAAAGCGTGCCAGGCGCCGGCCCAACTCCGCCAGAATGTCCGGCTGCGTCTCGAAAAGGTATTTATCGATGTAGTAGCTGCTGCGGCGGCCGCTACGGAGGGTAAAATCCCCTCGCAGGATTGCCACCTGCTTGATGCGTTCAATGAGTTGCTCGTTGGTCATGGGTCCAAGTATATGAGCCGAAAGCTGACTGACAAAGTGATCGTCATCACCGGGGCCAGCTCGGGCATCGGGGCGGCCACCGCCAAACTGTGCTACGAGGCCGGCATGCGCGTGGTCTGCGCCGCAAGGCGGATGGAGATGCTCGAGCAGGTGGTCGAGCCGATGGGCGTGCAGGGACTGGCGGTCAGTTGCGATGTAAGTGACGATCAGCAGGTGGCCGCCCTGTTCGAGCAGACGATCAAACATTTCGGGCGACTGGATGTCGTCTTCGCCAATGCCGGCTACGGGCTCAACCGCCGTGTCGATCGCACCAGCAACGAGCAGGCCCACGACCTGTTCGAGACCAACTTCTTCGGCACCCTGCACTGCATCCGTCACAGTTTGCCCCTGCTGCGACAGACCGACGACGGGCTGCGGCACATTCTGATCTGCTCCTCGGCGGCCAGCGATTTCGGTCTGCCCAACTACGGCCTGTACGCCGCCAGCAAGGCAGCCCAGAAGTCGGTCGCCCAGGCCATGCGTGCGGAGCTGCAGCGGGAGAGTTTTTCGATCACCAGCGTTCACCCGATCGGCACGCGCACGGAATTCTTCGAAGCCGCCGCCAAAGCGTCCGGCCGGCCGGAAATGCGCAATCGCACCAACACGCCGATGATGTTCGAGCAGACCGCCGAGCAGGTGGCGAACAAGATCCTCAAGGCAATTCGTCGCCCCAAACCGGAGGTCTGGCCGCAGCCGCTGGCGAGGTTCGGTCTGGGATTGCTGGTGATGTGTCCAAGACTGTCCGCCTTCGTGATGCGACGCAAAGTCGTCACGCGGCAGGCGGGGGCGAAGTCGGCCGACGCTTCGGCCCCAGCGGAATCAAACCCATGATCAACGCCACCGCCAGGATCAGCACGCAGGCCGGCAGGGGGATTTGCCCCAGCAAACCCGGGCGGCAGAGCGTGACGGCCACGATCAGGGCCAGCAGGGCATAGCGCACGCTGACGAGTCGGCCATAAGAGGGGCGAATCACCGAACGGCCGGACTCATCGATCTGCGGACTGAGCATCGCCTCCAGCACCAGCACCAGGGCCATCGTGGCCAGCAAGGCCCAGATCAGGCGCATGGCCTGCTGATCGTGCATCGCTTCGATCCCGGCCAGAAGTTGGCGGCGCATTTCCTGGCGCTTTTTGACCAACTGTGTCACGGCCAGTTCAGCGTCGGGGGTGTCCTGGAGGTTGGCCATCTCCTGGTCGGTCTGCTGGTCGAAGGTGTCGAGCATGGCCTTGGGATCTTCGCCTGTGGAGAACATGGCGTTGTAGAGATCGGGGGCAAGACGTCCCAGCACAGCCGGGCCCATCAGCACGCCCAGCAGCAGGCCTGCCACCAGCAGGTAAAGATCACGTTGATCTGGAAAGGGCAGATGACGAGTCGTGGATGTGTCGATGATGTCCGCTCCCTCGACAGGATAATGAACGCAGCAGCGCTGGTTTTCGCCGGCGGTGGTTGGCGATCAACCGACCATGGGCGGCAGCGCGGCGGCTGGTTCGCCGACCCACAGGCCACGTTGGCGGGCTTCGTCGCGCACCTGCTCCAGCACGAGCATCAGTGTATCGACGTAGCACTCCAGCGTCTGCTCGCTCTCATCGTGCACAGCGGCATGGCCGGCGAAGTCAAACTCCAGCACCAGTCTGCGCACCAGCGGCCGCATGTGGGTGAGTGTGTCTTCGCTGCTGAACTCCTGCGCCAGGCGCAGTAATTCAGGCATCAGCCAGTTCAAGGGACAGTCAATCCGCCCCACCTGCACGCGAGTGCGCTTCAACTGTCGTTGCCATTCGCGCTCGAACAACTCCACTGCGTCGCCGGCCAAGCTAGCACATAGTGTTGCCATGCGTCACCTCCCAATTCCCTTTGGTCTAGTCAACGCATCGAACCAAGGATGAATGAATGATTGCGGGGTCTGGCAAGCCGGCGACCCAACCATCCGTGAATAGCACCCATTATCCTCATTGTCCGATAATTGGTCAATAGGCAATGACGCAATTCGCGGTTTAGATTCCCCATTTCTGACACAATGTCATGGAGTTACGGCACAAGAAAAACATCGTTCGCATCGGTCGGCTGCTCGGTGCCGCTGTAGCTTTTCACGCCGCGAGCGCCCCAGATCAGGTCACCAGCCGCACTTCCACGTGGGGCGATCGGCCGACGGGTGAAGGTCACCGCACCGTCAGCGGTCAACAGATTCTGGCCGCGATCGCCGTAAACGCGGCTGGGGGCGTCCAACGGCGTGGCGGTGTCCTGCACGATGCGACCGATGCGAACCACGAAGATCGGATTGCGATCGGCCAGCAGCACAAGTGCGGAATTGTCGGAGAGACTGAACGGGTCGAGCCGGTACTGATTCTGATAGCTGAAGCTGACCTGCTCGGGCCGCAGCCAGTCCTGGTGCTGCGCGGTCATCTGTCCGGGTAGCGGGGCATCGGGATTGGCTGGGTGAGAGAGCGTTTCAGGCGACACGTAGCCGCGGCGAACCAGCAGGTACAGATGGGCAGAGTTGGATTCGACGGGTTGATTCTCGGCGGTGATGGGCTTGCCAACGTTCCACCAGGGGCTGCCCAGGGTCAGATAGCGTCGCGGCAAAGCGTCGGCATTGTCCTGGGCATATTGACCAAAGCCCATGCCGGCCGAGGCCAGGTGGCTGGCGCCGACGAGGCGCTGCGATTCCTGGCGATTGCGTTCCAGTGTGGGCAGCAGCAGGCTGAAACCGACCAAGAACACCGCCACGGCCGCGACGATCTGCCGCCAGCCGGCTCCGACCGAGGGTCGCGGACCACGCAGCATGGCGACCTGCTCGGCGAAGCGCTCGCGCTGGCGGGTTTCGCGCAGTTTGGCCATGGTGCGCTCGATCAGGTCGTCGGCAGGATCCTCCAGGGGATATTGGGCCAACAGGTTCAGCAACTGGTTGATGCGTTGGGCCCGTTGGGCGGAATCGGCCGGCATCGGGCCGGTGTATCCAGGCTCCAGATCCCGGCTGCGTGCCTCAAGTACCGCGTCCAGCACGATGCCGTCCGCCGGGCTGAGGCTCCGCAGCCGGGTGTGAAAATTCAGCTTGTCGGATGGTTGGTCACTCATGTCTGTATCCGTCCGTCTGAACCTTCTACGCTGCGGGCCGCCCAAAGATCGGCAAAAGTTGCGACAGCGGCATGTAATCTGCTTTTAACCGTTCCCAGAGGAATCGAGAGCATCTCGGCGATGTCTCGGTAGGGTAATTTGTTAAAGTAGGCAAGAACAAGCACTTCCCGCATGTGCTCGGGCAGGGATTGGACCACCTCGCGGACCATTTCCTGCTGTTCGTTGTCAAGAACTTGCTCGCCGGGCATGGGCAGATCAGCTTCCAGCAGGTCGATGAAGCTGGCCGTATCGTCCTGTCCGCCCCCCACTTCCGCTGAGAGACTCAGGGCAGACTGGCGGCGGTTGCGACGCAACATGTCGCGGGCCTTGTTGGCGGCAATGGTGAAGAGCCACGGCTTGAAGCGGCGGGAAGCATCGAACGAATCGGCTGACAGATGCACTTGCAGGAACGTCTCCTGAAACAGATCGTCCGCAGCCGCCCGCTTGCCGGTGAAGCGGAGCAGGAAATGAAAAAGCTCCTGACGATAGCGCAGAACCAACTGCTCGAAAGCAGCGTCAGCGTCGGCCCCGTGGCGGCGATACTGGCCGAGCAGTTGCTCGTCGCTGGGTGAGTCGGAATTTCGGCCGTCCCGCTGGGCGGTCATGGCTTCGATTGTACGGCATGTTCAGGCAGATCGTGCAGCCAGCGGGTCAGAGTTGGATCTGATGCGTCACCGGCTGATCGGCGGGCAACGGAATGTTGCAGATTCGCGCATCGTCCGTGAACAGCCCATCAATCCGTTGCACGGCGGCCGGTAGTTGCAGATCGACCACCCGATCGCGGCCGACGCTGGTCAGTGTCGCGCTGATTTGCCGTTTGCTCATGTCCCAGGTCAAACTGACCTGCACGTTGCCGCGGGCACATAGTGGGCCGATGGAACCGCACGACCAGCGCTGCGGCAACGCAGGCAACAAGCTGATCAGCAGAGACGCTTCATTCTGTACGTTTGCATGGGTATGCAGCGGCACGGAGAACAGCAGCATCTCCTGCACGGCAGCCGTCCATCCCATGTTGGCGTCGATCTGGAACGGGGCCCAGGCATGCTCCAGGCCAATGCCCATGCTGCGCCAGTCGTTGTGCATGGCATAGAAATTCTTGTTCAGGCACATGCGGCCCAACAGGTCCATGCAGTGCAGGGCGTTCTCACCATCGCCGATGCGGGCGAAGGCCCCAGCCTGATGCATCAATGTCCAGGCACTCGATTCCAGCAACCCGATCTGGTGGCGGCGGCGCAAACCCGTGGCGAACGCATCACGCATCTCTGCGCCCATGCCGCGTGCTGCTTCCAGACCCGGGTACAGCGGGTACAGATGTGAAAGGTGACGATGATGTTCGTTGTCGGTAAAGCCCGGGTGCATCCACTCGCGGATGCCGCCGTGCTCGTTGATCTGGTAGTCGGGGATGCGCTCGAGCATCTGCTGCCAGTCGGCCAGGTCATTTTCGTCAGCGTCGCCAAGAATCTGACTGCCTTCGATCAGATGCGTCAGAACCTCTTTGGCGATGGCGAAATCCATCGTCGCGTTGATGGCGGTTTCCAGGTTCGGGCACAGCGCTCGACCATCCCACTGATTACCCGGCGGATTCTCCGGCGAGTTCGAGGGATTGGAAACGTATTTGCCATCATCACCGACAGTGAAAAAGTCCTGATAAAACAGTGCCGTCTCGCGCAGCCAGGGTAAAGCACGGTTGCGCAGAAATTCCCTGTCGCCGGTGTGCAGGTAGTAATCGTAAAACAGTTGCCCCACCCAGCCGGCCCCGCCGGTCCAATGCGTGATGTGCGGCACGGTGAACTTGATCAGGCCGCTGTCGGCCGTGGTGGGAGCCGGTACGTAAATGCCGCGGCAGCCGTAGAGTTTTTTTGCGTTGGTATGAAAGTCCCCGATCAGTCTTTCAAAGTAATCGAACACCGGCAGCATGAACTGGGGCAGGTTCCCCGACAAGGCTTGGGCATAGATCAACTGCATGTTCTCGTTGACCATGTGGAAGGCCCAGAACCCGCGGTACTCCCCGCACCACAGGCCCATCTGAGGACACGGCTGACCGCTTTCGTGCATGGCGCTGATCAACAGGTAACGCCCGAAGGCCCACATCTTCTCGACCAGCGCGTTCGAGGCCTTGCCCTCATACGCCTGCGCTAAAAGGTCTTCATTGCACAGCGCTCGCTCGTCATCCGCAGCGTTCAGATCCAGCTCGACGCCGCAGAAGAGCTTGCGGTGCGCTTCGACGTGGCGATCGAAAAGAACCTGTTCGTCCTCCACCTGCGCCAGACGCTTCATCAGCCGCGCCCAGGCCTGCTCGCGCGGCTCATTAAGAAAAACGTCCACGTACACACACACCTGCTGCGCGCCCGTGACGCTCAGCACGTGATCCATCTTGAACGGCAGATGCTGCAACGGATCGGGCAGGCCGCGGCCGGTAACGCCGTGCTCACCCGAGGCAGGCTCCATAGTTCCACCTTGCGTCACCACGCGCGCCACCGCCCCGAAGTCGGTCTTTCCGTCGTCCAAAGTCGCGGCATAAAGAATAAATCCGTCCCTGACCTGCACCTCCGCCTGCTGCGGCAGTTGCCCGACGGGTGGACGGAAGGTTTGCACGTCGCGCGAATCGTGCGGCTCCAACGAGATGCGGGCATCGATCAACTGCGGACCGTCACGACTGATGCGGCAGACCAGCAGGCTATCCGTGCGCGAGACGAATGTCCGGCGGCTAAAGCGGGTTCTGTCATCGACCCACGACACATCCGCGTGCCCGGCCGACATATCCAACGTGCGACGATAGTGCTCGAAGCCGCCATGCGCGGGCATGACGATGCGCAGATCGCCCAGCGGCAAAGGCGCCGCCATCTGCGGCCGATACCCCAATGACTCGAACGCCTCGCTGTACACCCGTTCCGCCTCGCGGACTTTGCCCTCGACCATCAGCCTGCGCACCTGCGGCAGATGCTCGCTGACGTCCGGCAACTCCAGCGTTTTCGCCTGCCACCACAGATCCTCGTGCGTGATCATGATGCGCTCAGTATGCACGCCGCCGTAGACCGCGGCCCCGAGCTGACCATTACCCAATGGGATCGCATCACGCCACAAAGCGCCCCACCAGGAAGCGGGATAACGCATGGTGAGGGTGTGACGGTCGTTAGTGTTTTGAAGATTCAACGGATGGACTCAACTTCAATCGGTTACGCACAGTCTGGCGAGCCAATGGGGCGGCTCGCGCAACAGGATCAATAGCCCGGGTGGGACTCGAACCGAACCGCGTAACCAACGCTGACGGTTCAACTTGCGGCAATCCCGAAACCGGGGGCGCAGCAAAAAGCGCAGTAAACCCGTCCGGCAACGCCCCACCGGACCCGCTGAGTATAACCCGGCAGGATGACCCCGACCTGGCCGAGGTCGTGCGCCGCTGGCCGGCCCTGCCGGCGACGGTCAAGGCTGACCTGCTGGCGATGGTCCGAGCGGCAAGAGAGTGACGCGGCTGGGGGTCCGCTCGCAGTAGGGGGTGCCGGCCACCCCCAGCAGGGGGGGACGCCCGGGGGGCCTTGCAACGATATGGTCCCCTCTCGAAATACCACCCGATTCGGCGCTTTCCGTGGTCGGACTCTAAGGGGGACTGGGGTTGGCGTATCGACTAGGCCGAGGGGCGCTGCTAAAGACCGCGGACACGATGACTGGGGTGCGAGCGAAGTAGCTTGCGCAGAAAAGCGCCCCGATCGCGGCGACAGTGGCACCGACCCGCTGGCAGGTTTTGTGATGTCTCCAAGACGATGAAGACAACTTCTCCACATTCAACCGACAGCTTTCGCGCGGCTGCAAACGGAATTTTCGTTATTTGCACATTGCCGCTTTAAGGCAAAATCACACCGCAAGGCTTTGTCTGTCACGCACTTGCGGCCGTTTTTGCCAACATTAACCGGACCAAATGGGGGTTGACACTGCCACATAGTTGGTACCCTTGTCTTGGCAGTGCAGTTCAGTTGTTTTTTCACGACGAGCTGCGCATGCACCCCAAAACCCACAGCTTCTTAATTCCCGGCCACCGTCGCCGCCCCTGCGCAGCCGCGGCGATTGTGTGTCTGGTGATCAACGCAGGGACGCTTTGCGATGAAGGGAAAAACAGCGAAAAACGAGCAGAAAACCAACCAAAACGACGCGGACGTTAAGTTTAACACTGAGGAGGCCGGCCGATACCTGGGCCTTGCCAACAGCGAGACGCTGGCTGTCTGGCGCTGCAACGGGCGCTACAACATCCCTTTTATCCGGGTGGGCAGACTTGTGAGGTATCGCAAATCCGATTTGGACGCGTGGTTGGAATCACGCACCGTCAGAAGCGACCGGGACTAACCACGAAAACGCCCGCGCTGTGACGAGCGACGGGCGGCGGCAAGACAGCCGCAGTGTAGCAGGAAAGGCAGGACTCATGGCACGGAAGCCATCATTGGATAATGAGTTTTGTGGGGGTGCGGCATGACTGATCCGCTCACCATTGAACCGGTCCCCCGCGTGGCCCTGCGGATCAGTGAAGCGGCTGAATCCTTGGGGATATCGCCGCGCACAATGGCAGAGCTGATCGCCGCACGCGAAGTGCCGACCGTGCGCATCGGCCGGGTTGTGCTAATCCCGGTCGATGAGTTGCGATTGTGGCTGAGTGAACGGGCGCAGCAGGCCAACGACGGTGAAGGGGGGGCGCGATGACCACCGCCACTAAACCCGGCCGTTTTGAGCTTGAGGAGCTTATCGCCCTGGCTGCCCGCGATGGCAATCTAGAAGCGCTCAACCAATACGCGGGCTGGCTCGGCAGCGGCATGACCGGTCAACTGTTACTCGATGACTGGAAGTTCTACGAGGCATCGAAAAGCAACAGCGAAGATAAGCAGCAGATCACCCCGCTGTCTTTCGCTGACCTGCTGCGCCAGCACCCGACGCTTAATGAGCCGGTTATCGACGGACTGCTGCGGCAGGGTGAGACGTGCAACCTTATTTCCGCGCCGAAGATTGGCAAAAGCTGGCTCGCCTATAGCCTAGCCCTGAATATCGTCACGGGGGGTTGTTGGCTGGAGGCATTCCCCTGTAAGGCCGGCCCGGTGCTGCTGATAGACAACGAGCTGCATCCGGCGACTATCGCGCACCGCATCCCCAAGGTGGCGGAAGCGCTGAGACTTGACTCGTTTGAGTATGCGAACAATCTGGACGTGCTGCCGCTGCGAGGTAGCGGTGTTACGCTCGACGCGCTGGGGCCCGTCGTGTCGCGTCTGGGCAATGACTTCTACAAAGCCGTGATTCTGGATGCCTGGTATCGTTTTATCCCGGCGGGTAAGAGCGAGAATGACAACGCCGCCATGATGGCGCTCTACAACGTGTTGGACCGCTACAGCGCCCAGATGCAGGCTGCATGGATCGTAGTCCATCATTCATCCAAGGGCGGGCAAGGTGAAAAGGCAGTGACCGACGTGGGGGCTGGTGCAGGCGCGCAGAGCCGGGCAGCCGATGCGCATCTGGTGCTGCGCCAGCACGAAGAGGAAGGTTGCGTTGTGCTGGAGGCGGCAGTCAGATCATTCGCACCGGTGGAACCTATCGGGCTGCGATGGGAGTTCCCAGTCTGGACGCGGGCTTGGACGCTGGACACCGGGGCACTCAAAGGCCGCAAGACACGCGCTGAGGAGCGTAAGGACGAACGCGACAGCGAGGGGATGGACGCTATACGCAAAGCATTGACTGGCGGTCCACTGACCACCCGGCAGATTCGCGCTGCTGTCGGCGGCATGGGCAAAGATCGGGTCGAGCGACTACTTGACCGCCTGCAAAGCATCGGCGCGGTGAGATGGGAGACAACCACAATCAACGGCGGCACTGGCCGCCTGTATCACCTGATCCAACCCGGTACGCAACCCGGTACAGACACCATACCGGGGTACCCCTGACCCTACCCGGTACGGTCCCCTATAGGGGGACCGCGTACCGGGGTAAGGGCCTACCGGGGTACTGACGTACCGGGGTAGCTGAGAATCGACAAGGGCAACGCTATGACGATGACCACGAAAGCAATCCGCAGATGAACAAGCCACGCTACAACGTGACGCTGGAGCCGCTACCCGATCCGCTGGGGCGTGAGCCGATCCAGCGCCTGAAAGCGGCGCTCAAGCTGCTGGGCCGGGCTTGTGGTTTTCGATGCACCTGGATTGAGCAAAGGCCAGAAGTGGTCGAACAGGACAAGCCCAAGTGATGACAGTTGACATATATCAACCCGACGGCTATTCTGTTGTCATGCAAAGCATTCTCGATGAGCTGCGGAAGCGGATCGAACGGGGGGACGTTACCTGCTACCAAATCGCTCGTGACACGGACATCGACAAGGCTTCACTGTCACGATTCATGCACGGGCATACAGGGCTGAATGTCGCCACGGCTGAAAAGCTGGCGGACTATCTAGGCTTGAGAATCATCGTCCAGCCCAAGCGCCGGCGGAAAGGCAAGTGAATCATGGCCAGCATCGTCAAACGCAAAAACGGACTGTGCGAGTTGCAATTCAACATCGGCCGCAGGCGCTGCGTCGTGCGGCTCGGCAAGGTGACGATCAAACAATCAACCACCGCGCGGCAACATGTTGAAGCGCTGATCGGTGCGAGCATCACGGGTGGCGGAATACCCGAGGATACTCACCGATGGTTATGCAAGTTGGACGATGAGATTCACGACCGAATCTCACGCTATGGACTCGTGCAACCGCGTGCCCGGGCGAAGCTGGGCAAGTTCATCGAGGACTACATCGAGAAGCGCCGGCCGCTCTGGAAGCCCAGCACCGTCACCCGCGCCCAGCAGAATCAGCGACATGCCCTGGCATTTTTCAAAGAGGGCAAGCTGCTGCGAAGCATCACCGTGGCAGACGTTCACGACTATCGGGCCTGGCTGCTGGGCGAGCGTGGATTGAAGGAAAACACCGCAAGAAAAGCCCTGGCTGACCTGCGTTCGTGGATGAAACACGCCCATGACGCGGGCCTGATCGACAGCAACCCGGTGTCTGGAATCCCCGTCACCGTCCGAGGAAACCCGGACCGCCAACGGTTCATCACCGACAGCGACGCACGCAAGGTGTTGGCTGAACTGCCGACGCAAGACCTGCGCGTGTTGTTCGTGTTGAGCCGCTGGGCAGGTTTGCGAATCCCGTCCGAGGTGCGCGGCTTGACGTGGGCTGACATCGACTGGGCCGGCCAGCGGATGACCGTGCGAAGCCCAAAGACGGCGCGTCACGCTGGACACGAGCAACGGACGCTGCCGTTGTTCCCCGAAGTTGAACGAGAACTGCGTGAAGCCTTCACGCTGGCCGCTGAAGGCGACCTGTACGTCTGTCCGCTTGTCCGGCGTGTCAGTGGGGCCGCGCTGCGCAAGCCGATCCTGAGGGCAATCACGGCCGCAGGACTTGAGCCGTGGCCGCGATTGTTCCATGCGATGCGCGGAAGCCGCGCCACTGAAATCGCCCAGCACTTCCCCGGACATGTTGCATCAGCCTGGCTCGGACACTCACAGCAGATCGCACGCGAACACTATCTGCTGACCACCGATGACGATTACAAACGCGCATTGACCATGAGCGCAGAAGCGCAGCAAAATGCGCAGCAGCACCCGCCTGCAAGGGACTGCACAGAGGCGCGCAACGAAAACGAAAACTGCGTTGAGGTGCATGAGAATGCACCTGAGGATGATAAGCTAGCCCGGGTGGGACTCGAACCCACACTGGAAGGATTTTAAGTCCTCTGCCTCTGCCGATTGGGCTACCGGGCCGCAGGTTGTTGATCGTCAGTGTATCGCGCCGCCGCCGGCAGCGCGAATGATCTGGGACGGCGACGTTGAATAAAAAAAGCCGAAGGTTTGTGGCCTTCGGCTTCGTGGTTATTCAGTTGTACGAGCGGCTCTTTTAACCGCAGGGGGTTACTTCTTGCGACGGATGACGAACGGCACGCCCAGGGCGATCAGGGCCAGGCTGGCCGGTTCGGGCACCAGCACGGTCACGTCGCTACCGGGCAGATACAGGGCATCAAGGTTCCAACCGGCCTGGTTGGTGGTGATGATGCCGGCACTGATGGCGGCATCCAGCAGAGCCTCTTGATTGCCGGCTGCCTGGAAGGTGCCGCCGTCGAACACGATCTGGCCGTTCACCAGGCTGCCAGTGATGTCCGCCATGGTGAAATCGAACGGCGAGGTGGCAGGGTCAGGGGTGCTGTCAGGCCGAATGCCTGGGCCGAGCAGATCGACCATGCCGCCGGTCAAATGGAGGGTACCGCCTTCCAGCATGCGCAGCGTGTGGGCCGTAATCGAGCCGGTGCCGCTGATGTTCAGATTGGGGCTGCCGAGAGCCATTCTGAGGGAACCGCTGGTGCTGGCAGGACTGGCATCGGTGTAGTCGATGACGATCGCGCCGCCGCTCATGTTCAGCGTCACACTACTGTTAACATCCTGAGCCCAGGTCTGGCGGTCGGATGACCATGTGCCACCGGTCATGGTGACGGTGACGGTGCTCACATTCGTGCCACCAGGATTGCCGATGGTGGTGTAGGTGTTGGGCACCGAAAGCGAGCCGCCGGAGATGGTGATATCCGCAGTTGAGTTGGCGCCAAGACCAGCTCGGAAGCGATTGGACAGCACAACGTTGGCGCCCGAGGAGATCACCAGCGAGCCTGACGCGCCGCTTGCGTTAGCGACGTACAGGTCATCCGGCTGATAGCTTAAATCCAGATCAGTGGAGACCTCAGCGTAGGGCAGCGTGTTGATGTACAGATCATCGCCGGTCGAGGGAGCGGTGGCCCAGTTGCTCGATGTGGCGAAATCATTGTCGGTTGCACCGGTCCATTCGATGGCAGCCGAGGCTGAGGTCGCCAAGGCCAGGCTACACGCCAGGCCGAGGGTTGAAATGATGGATTGCTTCATGACTTTGTCCTCCAAAACAGTGATAAAGACAGCGACTGATAAATCAAAACCAGCAGCGAAACCTGCTGCGCGAAGATGCCTGATTGCTTCGGGTGAATCTCCTCCAGGTTGTCAGCACGGCTGGAATCTTTCTCCGTGCCGGGTGTGTATGTTGAAAGCGATAACGCTTCTGGGTGTTTTTCGCTTTCCCATGTCACGGGTCGGACTTACGAGAACCCCGACCTGCGTTAATTTCGCGCTCTTCGTTTCCTCCAGGCGAACTGTCTATACTCGACTATAAGCCAAGAGGCGATAGCGTCAACCAAAAATTGGCCTTAAGGCGTCATTTTTCGGATTTTATTTCACGAATAATGTGACGATTTCTGAAATAAGTTACTGTTTCAAATAAGTTTAGACAGATTCGCCTGAAATGAAAAAGCCGAAGGCACGAATGCCCTCGGCTTTGGGGGTTATTCAGTTGTTCGAGCCGTCTCTCTTGGCTCCGGGCGAGTTTGCTGGTTTCCGAGGTCCGGGCGATTACTTCTTGCGACGGACGAGGAACGGAACAGCCAGGGCGATCAGGGCCAGGCTGGCCGGTTCGGGCACCAGCACGGTCAGATCGCTGCCGGACAGGTAGATAGCGTCAAGATTCCAACCGGCCTGATTGGTGAGAATTTCGCCATGAGCGATCGCCGCATCCAGCAGCGACTCGTAGTTGCCAGCCACCTGGAAGACGCCGCCGTCAAACACGATCTGCCCCATGACCAGGTCAGCGGCAATGTCAGCCTCGGTGAAGTCGAAGGTCGATTCGGGGTCCGGATTGCCGTTACCCAGGGTGCCGGGGCCGGTGATGTTGATCAGGCCGCCGGTCATGTTGATGGAGCCGCCCTGCAGGATGCCCAACTTGTGGGTGTTGATCACAGCCGTGCCGCTGATGTTGAGGTTGGTGTTGCCGAAGCCCATGCGGATGGAACCACTGGTGGTGGCGGGGGACAGGTCGCCGTAGTCGATGTTGATTGTGCCGCCGCTCATGTCGAGGGTGGCGGTGGAGTCTGCGGTCTGACCCCAGGTCTGTCGGTCGCTGTTGATCGTGCCGCCGGTCATGGTCACGTACGCGGTGCCGCCGCCGTCACCGAAAGTGCAGTAGCTGAGCACAGAGGTTAAGGTGCCGCCGCTCATGGTCAACGTACCTGTGGAAGTCGTGGTCAGCACGCCGACACGGAAAGTGTTGGTGAAGGTGTTGGTGCCGCCGGTGATCTCCAGTTCACCGGGCGAGCCGGCGATGGAACCGACGCGGACGTCATCCGGATTTCCCGACAAGTCGCCGGAAATCACCGCCTTGTTGGCGCCGGCCAGGTTGACGTAGAAGTCATGGGTGGCGAACTGGGTGGGGACGGCGCTCCAGTTGTTGAAGTTGTTGAAGTCGTTGCCGCCTGCGCCGTTGGTCCAGTTGTAGGTGGCTGCCGAGGCGATGCTGGTACACACGACCAGGCTGCCCGCCAGGGCTAAGGTTGAAATGATAGCCTTCTTCATCTTTGGTCCTCCGATAAAGATGTGGGGTATTGGAACAGTGTCTCCGTAAACGTCACGATTCATTCAAACACGCGCACAACCACGGCGCGAATCACTCAATCTTCCGATGAGCCAAACGTCTTTTCGCCTGCCTGCGTGCAACGACGCTACTGACCGATTCAGCGACACAAGGCGTGCTGCCAGGCTGAGGATTTGTGTTGAGTTTTCCTAAGGGGTGAATACAACCAGATGTCACTGCGATGGCCGTCGTCTGGTGACTCGTTGCGGACCATCTCCTCCAGAATCTATATTGGAATATAGCTGAAAAGTGGTCATTGTCTAGAGGATTACGCAGCGCGGATGAAAAATGATGAAATCCGGGTGAGAATATGCCTGCTGAGGTCAATCCAGCTCTGAGGATATCTCGTAAGTCGTTGGTGCTGGATCAATTCTAAACAGCATTGGCCGTTGTCAGTTGTTGAATCAGTCACACCAGATACGACGTCGCATAACGCAAGTCTGGACTTGGGTTTCGGGTATTTCATGAAAAAAGCCGAAGGGATAAGCGACCTTCGGCTTCATGGTGTTCGGTTGTCTGATCCCCCAGGATCATGGGGGTGAAAAGTTGGAAGTTTCGGGTCGATTACTTCCTGCGGCGCACGAAGAAAGGCACGCTCAGGGCGATCAGGGCCAGGCTGGCCGGCTCGGGAATGGCGAATGGCGAATCGGTGGTGATCAGGAGGTTGTCCATCCAGTGGGTGGCCAGTGTGTTGGGGCTGCTGGTGGCGCCGCTACCGATACGAATGCGATCGATATTGCCCAGGAAACCCGTCATGTTGGTGCCGCCCGCAGCGGCATACAGTGCGACGCTATCCACGATTTGCGCCGCTACGTTCACCGGATTCCCCACGGTCAATGACACGTCCGGGTTGATCCAGAAGCTGACGGTTTCCGGTGTGCCAGCCCCGCCCATGACGATCTTCACCAGAAGATGCGAGACATTTGTGGTGGCGATACCGGAGTTGATGGTGCCGCGAACGCCCCCGCCGATGTCCACGTTATTGATGGTCCAGTTCGAACTGCCTGAACCCTGGCCGATCAGCATCTGCTCGGTGGTGCCGCTCAAAAGTGCCAAGCCGAAGAATCGTGTGCCACCGTTGGTGTTTTGGCTATCGTAGCTGATGTAATACGTATTGCCGGCAACATCAGCCAAGGGGGTGCTCAGTCCGCGATAAGGCGTAGCGGCTGCCGCGGTGCTCTGGACTTCGCCGCGCTGGCCGTCGGTGTAAGGTGATCCTGGGCTGGTGACCAGGTAGTTATTGGCGGTGGTGCCGGTCAAGGCGCTGTTGGAACTCCAGTTGGTGGACCAACCGGTGCCACCACCCTGCGGGATCAGAGCGCCGATGTTGTAGGACTCGAAATTATCGCTGGCGATGACCGCCGCCGAGGCAGCGCCGGTCCAGACAACCACACCCAGCAACATCATGGCTGTCGGAAAAAAACGAACGGGTTGCTTCATGGTTTATTCCTCCTGAAAAAAAGTGAAAACGTCAGGCTAAACACACATCAGACGGACTGAACGCATTCAAGAACCGCGCGAATCACTCAACCAGAGCAGATGAGTCAATCCTGCGTGCGCAATGACCCCGTCACCAACCAGCATCAGCAAGTGTGCTGCAAGGCAACGGGTTTGTTTGAATGTTCCTGGAAAGGTGGATGACAACCAGATATCACTGCGATGGTCGTCGTCTGGTGACTCGTTGCGACCAATCTCCTCGGATGCCTATAGCAGAATATAGCTGAGACTTTGAAAATGTCTATAGGTAACGCGGTATCGACACACAAATTGTTGACAATCTTGACGTGGCATGGTTTCATTGAAACCTGTCGGTGAAGAATCTTAAAGCTCCCAAAAGAACCGGAATTCACCGCAGAGAACACAGAGCTCAATATGCTTGAATTCAAGTCTATTCAGTTTTTCTCTGTGCTCTCTGTGTCCTCTGTGGTGAGTTCTTTTTTCTGCTCTTAAGACTCCAGGATTACATGAATTACAGATATCCAGTCACGTTAACTGCTTCCTTGTCGTCCCCCGTGCTTCACAGCGGCTGGCCCTTGGGAACGCCCGGTCGGCGGGGGTAGGCAGCCGGTGTGGGGCGGTCTTTCAGTACGCTGATGATGACCAGATCGCGGTCGCCGGTACCTTGCGGGTAGGCGTCAAAGACCGCTACGTCCCCGGCGCCGAGGACATCCAGGGCATCCCCTGCGGCTGCCAACTGCTCCTGGGCCTCAGCCCCTTTCAGCAGCAGCACCTGGCCGCCGACTTTGACCAGCGGCAGCGTGTACTCCAGCACTTCGCTGACGGTGCCCACCGCCCGGCTGACGGCCGCGTCGTAGTGCTGGCGGTGCTGACCGTTTCGTCCCAGCGTCTCAGCCCGATCCTGAATGGCCTGCACGTTCGGCAAAGACAGGGTCGCAATCGCCTGCTCCAGGAAGCGAACCTTTTTGCCCGTGGCGTCCAGCAGGGTGAACTGCATCCCCGGAAGGTTGATGGCCAGGGGGACGCCTGGAATGCCGCCGCCGGTACCCACGTCAATGACCCGGCTGCCGGGCGGCAACTGCGCCAACGCTTCCTGTAATGTCAGGCTGTCGAGGATCAACCGCTGCCATGCGGTGTCGCGCTCGCGCACGGCCGTAAGATTGAACCGGGCGTTGGCCTCCAGCAACAGGTCGAGATAATGCGACATGGCAGATGGCGGATGGCAGATGTCAGATGGATCATGCTGACACATCAATCACCGCCTTTCCCATCTGCCATTGCCATCCGCCATCTGCCATTTCCTATCTGCCATTATTGAAAGATGGCGTCCGCGTGGTCGAACTCGAAGCTGGGCCTTGTCAGGATCTGCGGGCGGCGGGCAGCGAAGTTGATCATCAATCCGACCATGGCGAAGCTTGCCAGCAAACTCGTGCCGCCGTCGGAGACGAATGGCAGCGTGATGCCCGTGGTGGGGAACAATCCGACGTTGACCGCCATGTTGATGGCTGCCTGGGTGAAGAACATGGCTGCGAAGCCCACCACCGACAGTCGGGCGAACGGCTCCTTGATGCGCACGGCCGCCAGCAGGAACGACCCGGTCAGCACCAGGTACAGCCCCACCACGGCTGCCGCTCCGCACAGTCCCCAACGTGCAGCGACCACCGAAAAGATCATGTCGTTGTGCGGCTCGGGCAGCCGGTTGAAACGGATCAGCACACCCGCCTGATCGCCGCCGAGCCCCGCGATGCCGCCACTGCCCACCATGCGCTGGGCGACGATGGGCTGGAACGCTTCATGCCGCTGATAGCGCTGCGGCCAGAACATGGCCGCGATGCGTTTTTCCTGGTGCGGGGCCAGCACGTGCATCCAGTGCAGCTTGGGGTTGGCCGCGTGCGGTGGATCAATGGCGATGACCGCCACGTTCAAGCCCACCGCCACGATGCCGATGGCCGCCAGGGTGAACATGTGCCGCAGCTTGGCCCCTGCCGCCACCAGCATCACGAACAGCGTCGGAGCGAACAGCATGGCCGTGCCCAGGTCCGGCTCACGCAGGATCAGCACCACCGGCACGAACATGATCGCAAACGGCGCCAGCAACCCGCGCAGACTGCGATAGCTCGATCGATACCGGCAATACCAGGCCAGCGACAACACGAACGCGATCTTGCCCAGCTCCGAAGGTTGAATGCTCATCACGCCCAGGTTGATCCACGAACGCGCCCCGTTGCGCTCCGGCACCAGGGCATGCGGCACCCCCGGAATGAGCAGAAATGCCAGCAGAAACAGTGACAGCGCGAAGATCAGATACGAAGCATGCCCCAACATCCGCGGATGCGGCAGCAGGCAGATGAACATCACCGCCAAAGCAATCGGCAGCGACACCAGCAGTTGCCCGCGGGCTTCGTCGGGGGCGACAGTGTCGATGGCGATCAGGCCCATGACCGTGAGCATCACCGCCGCCAGCAGCGCATACCACCCGGCGTGCGGCCGCAGCAGTGTGCGCAACTGGTCGAGGGCCGACTCGATCACAGGTAGCCCTCCTGCTGCATGAGGTGAATGATCTGGTTGACGATGGGCCCGCTGACGCGCGAGCCGCTGCCGGCATACTCGGTGATCACCGCGATGACGTACATCGGGCCGGCCGCATGCTCGGGCTTGACGATGGCGATGAACCAGGCGTGATCGGGCGTTTCATCGGGTGGCGTTGCTTCGCCGGGATCGACCTTACCGTTGAGGTTGGCGTCGATCCAGCGCGGCACATCAGCCGTGCCGGACTTGCCGAAGACGGTGACGCCTTGAGCGTTGAAGATTTTTTCGTTGTTGGGCCGGTCCAGCCAGCAGCCGGTGCCCTCGCTGACGTTGGTGACCACGTCGTGCAGACCTTCCATGGCGGCGCGGACGGCGGTCTGGTTCAAGTGCAGATCCGTCTTCGGCCGCGGCAGGGGACGGTCGGAATCCTTGATGAAGGTCGGGGCCTGGTACACGCCGCCGTTGGCCAGGGCGGCGTAAGCAGCCGCCGCCTGGACGGGCGTCCAGCCCACCGGTCCCTGGCCGATGCCCATGTTGATGGCTTCATTGACGGTGCCTCTGGCTGGATCGGGCAGACGGCCGGGGATCTCTTCGGGCAGGCCGCAATCGGAAAGTTTGCCCAGGCCGAAACGCCCGTACCAATCGACCAGCCGGCCGACGCCCATGCGCTGGCCGACTTTGTAGTAGTAGATATCGCAACTGACGGACAGCGAGCGCGGGGCGTCGACCAGGCCGTGCGCGGAGTGGTAGCCTTTGAAAATCCAGCAGCGGAAGATGTTGGGGTGTTCAGGGAACAGCAGGCCGGTGCATTCGATGGGCGTGTTCAGGTCCAGCACGCCGGCAGTCACGGCGCTGGGCAGGAGTACGGCCTTGAGCGTCGAGCCGGGGTTGTACATGCCCGCTACGGGACGAAACAGATAAGGCAGACGGGCTGGGTCTTTGAAGATGCTGTCCGGGTCGTCCTGCAACTGCTTGAGCGAGTAGCCGGGCACACTGACAGCAGCCAGGATTTCGCAGTTGTCCACGGACATGACCACCGCGGCGCCGTCCAGCGGCTGGCCGATCCTGGCTGGATCAACCTCGCGACCCTGGTAGCCGCGCACGGTGGTCAGGCCCACCTGCTCGCTCATCAAGGCCTGGAGCTTGGCTTGCAGGTCGGCGTCAATGGTCAGATGCACGTCGCGGCCGGGGATCGGCTCGATGCGCTGCTCCGTGCCGGTGTCCAGGCGGCGGATCAACTGGCCGCGCTCGCCGCGCAGGCTGTCTTCCATGAACGATTCGATGCCGGTGTTGCCGACGCTGTCGCCTTCCATGTAGCCGTGCAGGTTGGTCAGCAGGTTGCCTTGTTTGTCGCGGCGGTAGAAAGGATTGGCCCGCATGTCCTCCGCGAAGACATCGCGCATGCGCCCGATGATGGGCAGCGCCACCCCGCTGACGTCAACGGTCACCGGCTCATCACGGCGCAGCTCCGGCGGCATCGAACTCATGTCCACCGCGATCGGCTGCGGCCAGGTCTCGCAGGGATAACGGCGATGTTTGGGACGTGTCACCGAAACTTCCAGCCACACGCAACTGGCCTCGGCCTGCTCGGCGGCCTGCTCGTCCTTGGGGTGCGACAGATAGGCTGACTCAGCCCGCTCGGCGTCGGCGATGCAGCCTTCCACAAATGCCCGCACCTGGTCGTTGACGTCTCGCAGCAGCGAATGGCTCTGCTTTTCCTCGCTGACCACCACGTTGGCCTCCGCCCAACTGATCGGCTCATCCAACTGCGCAAGCTGCCGCTGCTGGCGGCGCAGCGTGGCGTCGGCGCTGAGACCCTGCACCTGGGCGATGATGGCATTGCGGCGCTTCTCCAACTCCTCGGCTGGGATCCCGCGCAGGTCGGTGCCCAGCTCGCTGAGCGTGCGGAACAACTCCTGCTCCTGGCGGTCGAACGGCGGACGGAAATTGGCCACGAGTTGCTCCCGCTCGTCGCTGCTCAGTTCAACCCAATCCGAGCTGCGCTGGCGACGGGCTTTGGCGTAGGCCTGGTTGAAGGCCCAGGCCCCGGTCAGCAGGTCGTAGCTGACCGCCACGTCGTAGCCCGGCCGATCCTCCGCCAGCACCCGGCCGCGGCGGTCCAGGATCGCCCCGCGAATGGTGGGGATGTAAACCACGCGATACAGAACCTTCTCCGCCTCCTCTTTCAACTTCTGATGCGATTCGCCCGTGGCCAGGCTGGCCGTCCGCGCCAGCACCACCCCGGCCAGGAGCAGCGCCAGCACCATCAGCAGCAGCAAGCGCCGCTCGAACATGCTGGGGATGTATCTGCGAAGCATTTTGCGCATGGGATGCCGTTCCGATACTCCGTTATCGGTCGAAGCAATATGGTATCGCCTCATTTAGCCCCCCGTGAACAGACGTGGGGTTTTCCTGAGATTCGGCGCTTGGGGTGTTCGTGGCTTAAGCCCCGGTGTGTTCACCGGAAGCTAAAATGGTCACAGTTCGGCTTTATCCGTCAGCACAGTCAACTCGTCGCCGGCCATGCGGGCGAAACCGCCGCTGATGCGGGCGGTCTTCTGGCCGCCGGACGCCAGTTCCAGCCGCATGGGGCCTTCACCCAGCTTCAGCAGGATCGGGGCGCGGTGCGGCATGAAGCCGATGTGCCCGTCGTGGGCCGGCAGGTCGGCATAGGTCACCTGCTCATCGAGCACGGGCGATTCGGGCGTCACGACGGTGCAGTGGAAAGTGTCTGCCATAGGGGCATTATCGTAGGAACCCGGCCCGATGAGTCAAACGGCCACCGCGGTCGGGGCTGCTTCGGACAGACAATGACGCAGGTATTTGCCGGTGTAGGATGTCTT
>CAYYGM010000047.1:0-29839 GCA_964471555.1 uncultured Phycisphaeraceae bacterium | reverse complement strand
TTTGTAGATCATCAAGCCATCACAGCCTCCGAAAAGTGCGAAAGTCGAACTAAGAGCAAAAAACAAAATGAGCCACGAAGACACGAAGAACACGAAGGCAGGACCAGGTGTATGGGTTTTCCCCTTCGTGCCTTCGTGGCGAATCCAATTTTTTAGTGGCTCTTATACGGTTTGCGATAAAAACCTGGGCGTGCCAGCTTGAGCTGGCATGCGTACCGGCCGGCAGGCCGACTGAAGTCGGCACGCCTTGAAGCATGAGTTTTTCGTGGGATAGATATTGCCCCATCGCGCCCCCCTCACTGTCAACCCCGCGGCTATTATTAGTTTTCTAAAAAACTAATAACAGCCGCGTCCGGGGATATGGCATGCGAACGTGGGATTCGGTGTGGGTATTTAACTGTCAGAGATACGTCAGAACTGGCGCAGGAAGCGGATGTCGTTTTCGAACAGCCAGCGGATGTCGGTGATGTTGTAGCGACGCATGGCGATGCGTTCGATGCCTAGGCCGAAGGCGAAGCCGGTCCACACTTCGGGGTCGTAGCCCACCGCTTCGAACACGGCTGGATCGACCATGCCGCAGCCGCCCAGTTCCATCCACTGCATGCCCTTGCCCAGGTCGATGCGCACGTACATCTCGGCGCTGGGTTCTGTGAAGGGGAAATAGCTGGGGACCAGCTTGACCTGCGTCTGCGGGCCGAAGACAGCCTGGGCGAATTGCAGCAGTGTGGTGTTCAGGTCAACCATGCTCACGCCGCGATCAACGTACAGGCCCTCGATCTGGTGGAACATCGAGTAATGCGTCGCGTCGTGCTCGTCGGGGCGATACACCCGGCCCATCGACACCACGCGCAACGGCGGCTGCGTTTTCTCCATCACGCGAATCTGCACCGTTGAGGTCTGCGAGCGCAACATGCGTAATCCCGCGCTTCCAGGTGCGGCAGAGGCCGCTTCAGCGGCCGTCGCCAGATAATAATTATCCAGCGGATCACGGGCCGGATGCTGCGGCGGAATGTTCAGCGCCTCGAAGTTATGCCGCTCGTCCTCCAACTCCGGGCCCGTCACCAGGTCGAAACCCATGCGCCCGAACACTTCCGCCAACTCGTCCATGGACTGCGTGATGATGTGGCGCCTTCCCAACCGCGGCGGCAACGGCGGCTCGGTCAGGTCAAGCTGCGCGCCTCCCGCCGCTTGCGGCTTCGCGGAACCCAGCGAACTGCTGGCAGCCTCAAACGCCTCAGTGAGCGCCTGCTTGAGGGCGTTGGCCTTCTGTCCGAAGCTGCGCTTCTGATCAGCGGGCACGTCCTTCATCAGGCCCATCAGATCCTTGAGCGCCCCTTTGGCGCCCAGATACCTGATGCGAAACTGCTCCAGGGCGGCTGAATCCTTGACCTGCTGCAAGGCTTCGCGGGCCTGGGCTTCCAGTTGATCGATCTTTTCCAGCATGGGGGCACAGGATATCAGATCAAAGGCGGATGCAGGTATCGTCAGGGCAGAGAACGCGGATGAACGCTGATGGGACGCAGATGGACACGGATCAGTCATCAATGCGCCGCAATTTATCTGCGTTCATCTGTGTTCATCCGTGGTTACCATTGCCTCGATGATGCGGATGGGTTTGCCGCACTCGGGACAGGCAGGGCCCGGCGAGCCGGTGAGGTTGTACTGGCAGTGTGGGCAGAGATCGTCCTGGGTCTGGTGGTGTGTGGACCAGTAGCGAATCTGCGCGAGGTGCTGCGGGTCGAGGGCAGTGAGTGACAGGGGAACCGTGTATCCCGCCACCTCAACATCCATCAGTGTTTTCTTCCAGATGACCCGACAAAGATCCCAATGCACGTGCATAGAACTGCAGTGGCGCGTGCCCATCGCGACGCCATCCTGTGTAAACTCGATGAACTGAGTCAAAATCGGTCCAAGCCGTCGTCGAGCCGCACGGTTTGCACGTCGGTATGCCCTCAACCTGAACACAACGATCAAAAGGCCTACAACCACCAGGGTGGCAAGCGGCACCACGTATTCGGTCGCACCTGTGATCCAAAGGAATACAAGGCACAGGATTAAAAAGGAATAAAGCAACAGAACCTGCATCAGGCGGGATAGGTTCTTAATCAATGCTACGCGCTGCCGTTTCCGCCACGACCAGCGCAGGTCAATCTGTACCTCGTGGACGATCTTTATCATGGTGTCACCCGGCAATGTGGTTACATCACGCGGTGCCCGATGTCGCGGCGGAAGTAAGCGCCTTCAAAAGAAATCCGATCGCATGCGGCATTGGCTTTCTGCTGCGCTTCTTTCAGATCCTGGCCCAACGCGCAGACGTTCAGCACCCGGCCGCCGGCGGTCAGCAGTGCGTTTTCCTTGCCGCGCCTGGTGCCGGCATGGAAGACTTTGACATCTTTATCCGCCTCGGCGTCGCTGATGCCGGTGATGGCTTTGCCCGTTTCGTACTTGCCGGGATAGCCGCCGGAGGACATGACCACACAGCAGCAGTTGCGGGGATCCCATTCGATGCTCGCTTCATCGAGCCGGCCTTCGCAGCACTTGATCAGCACGTCCAGCAGGTCGCCCTTCATACGCATCATCAGCGGCTGGCATTCCGGATCGCCGAAGCGGCAGTTGAACTCGATGACCTTCGGCCCGCCGGCGGTGAGCATCAGCCCGGCATAGAGCACGCCGCGATAGTCCACGCCTTCGCGGCGCAGGGCATCAACGGTGGGCACGAGGATGTCGCGCTCGATCTGGCTCATCAGGGCATCGTTGACCAGGGGTGTGGGGCAATAGGCGCCCATGCCGCCGGTGTTGGGGCCGCGGTCGGCTTCGAAGATTTGTTTGTGATCCTGAGCGGGATCGAGCACGTAGAGATTGCGGCCATCAACCAGAGCCAACACGGAAAGCTCCTGGCCCACCAGTCGTTCCTCGACCACCACGGTCTGCCCCGCTTCGCCGAACTCGTGATCGACCATGCAGCGGCGCAGGGCGTCGAGCGCTTCGTCGGTGTTGCTGGTGACGATGGCGCCTTTGCCCTTGGCCAGGCCGGCCGCTTTGACCACGACGGGGGTTTCGCGTTGTTCGATGTAGGCGCGGGCCTGGTCGTAATCGGTGAAGGATCGGGCGTCGGCGGTGGGAATGTTGGCAGCCCGCATCAGATGTTTGGCGTAGGCTTTGTCCGCTTCCAGCTTCGCTGCCGCAGCGCAGGGGCCGAAGACCCAGCGGCCGTCGCGTTGCAGACGATCCGCCAGACCGCCGGCCAGGGGATCTTCCGGGCCGATGATGACCATGGCCACGTCGTTGGTGCGACAGAAATAGTCGATGGCGTCGGCGTTCTTGGTGTTGACCGGCTCGACGGCCAGGTCCACGTTCTGGCCCATTGGCGTGGTGCCGCCGTTGCCGGGCGCGAAGAAAAGCCGGCCGCAGCGCGGCGATTGCTTGAGTTTCCAGCCCAAGGCGTGTTCACGTCCGCCGGAGCCGATGATCAGACAGTTGATTTTTTGTGCCATGGTGGAGGCAGATTAACCAGTGAATGGCAGATGGCAAATGGCGAATGGTAGATGGCGGATGGCGGATGGCGGATGTGAAAAAACAGATGGCAGATGTTTGAGACCCGTCGGCCTCATCCATCTGCCATCTGCCATTTGCCATCCACCATCGTGAAAGATCAGTACGGGGCCGGTCCGCCGGGAGCGGGCTGACCGCGCTGCGGGTTCATGGTCGCCTGCAGTTGCATGAAGGAAGCCGTGGCGAACTGCACCGCCGCGGTGGGCACGTACAGCCGACCGTGCAGCGTATCGCCGTCCACGCTCATGGCCATGGCGATCGGGGGCAGACCGTCCGGCACGACCAGCGGCGGCTGGCCGAACATCTGGATGAACTGGTTGGCGAAGCTGGCGATGCCGCCCAGGTCGATGTAGCACTCCATGGCCGAGTTGCCCGGCAAATTGTTGTGACGCTGATCCGCGATCGCGCCGTCGAAGCCGATGCCCTCCGCCTTGGCTGCGGTGTCCATGGCGTTGGTGACCATCTGCGGATCGGCGCTGGTGGTCACGACCACTTGATTGTCCTTGCTGGCGATGAAGCCGCGATAGCTCATGAAAGCGTTGAGGAAGCCCGCCATGGGGCCCATCTGCTGCATCATCTCCGGCGGCATGACGGTCTGGACCTGGAACTGATCGACGCTGACGCCGTTGAGGTTCAGCGCGGCCGACTTGTAGGTCGTGCTGTAGGTCATGGCTGGACCGGCCGGCTGCTGACCTTCACCGCCAGCGCCCTGATCGGCAGCGCCGGCTGCGGGCGCCATGGGCACGGTCATGCCGTTGAGTTGATCCATGTACTTGTGCAGCAGGTCCACAAAGGCCGTCCCGTCAGCGGTCTGCACGACCGTGAGCATGTTCAGCAGACTGCCGCTCATCATGGCCATCTGATCGGGGGTGTAGAACACGAACGACGCCACGTCCGTCTTGCCGACCAGGTCCACCGCCGTCTGCCAGGCCGGGCCGAGCATCTGCTGGATCGCAGCGTTGTTCTGCGCGCCCATGGTGGCGTAAACCTTGCTCATGTCGATGGCTTTGCAATCCACACTGGCGGCGAAGATGTAAGGCTGCTTGGGCAGGCGAGCCAGTTGCGATGCGGCTGTGGACTTGCCCCCGGGGAAATAACCGGCCAGCGCCGAACCGCTCTTGATTCGCACCAGCTTGTGCATGCCGATGCCGGTGTCCGCCACATCCATGGTCAGCAGGATGCTGCTGGAGTCGCGGAGCACCGCGCTGGCCGCGGCCGCGTACATGCCGAAGATTTGTTGGGTCTGTTCCGCATTGGGCGAACCGCTCATGGCCATGTTGGCCTCGACCTGCTGCGTGATCTGCTCGATCAGGGCCGTGATCGTCGGGCCGGCCTTTTCGACGTTCAGGTAGATCGCCGCATCGCTGCCGTCCAGCACCGTGCTGCCGCCGGCGCCCAGGTTCTGGGCGATCTGCTCGCCGGCACCGGCCGGGGTGTAGGCTTCGACCAGTTCGCGCTTCTCACCGACCACGGCATAATCGCCGATCTTGCGTGCGAAGCCCGGTTGGTTGCCGGGCATGGCCAGTTCCGCCACGCCTTCAGCCGAGCCCTGCCAGTTGCCGACAAACGCCGCATAGTCGCTGACCGGGAACACCAGCAGCACGTCCGGCTGGCCGCCCGGCTCCTGCGTGGCTTCCAGGTTCTGCACCACCACCAGCATCGAGCCGTTGTCGTCGATGCCCGCATCAATGCCGAGACTGCGTTTGAAATCGCCCAGCGTGTCACCCGGTTGCGAAGGCAGACCCGCCGCCTGGGCCCAGGCGCTGAACTTGCGGCTGGCATCGGACATCTGCGGCACCAGCACCACGATCTGGGCATCGGCGCTGACCTGATCCAGGGCCGCCGTGGCGGTCGATGCCTGCGCCCTGCTGCCGCACAACATCCCCGCCGCCAGCACCATCAAACCGATCCAGATATTCAAACGACTCATATTCCGGCTCCTTATGTTCGTCATGGCATACGTATGACAAGACTGTTCGGCTTCATGCTAGCCGATTTTAATTTCAACCGCGATCAGCAGTGTACGTCGGCTGCACGTCTCAAGGTGGCTAAAATGCCGACGCATGACTCGCGGAAATGGGAAAAAAGTGCTCCTGGCGATGTCCGGCGGCGTCGATAGTTCCGTGGCGGCCGCCCTGCTGCTGCGACAGGGTTATCAGGTTATCGGTTGCTTCATGCGCCTCGGCTCCGAGGATGAGCCGGAGATCCTCGAAGCCGCCGACGCGCCGGCATGCCCAGCCCGAAACCCGATACCCGATACCCGACACCCGAAGCAGGGCTGCTGTTCGGTCAACGATGCCGCCGACGCCCGCACGGTTGCCGCCATGCTGGACATTCCTTTTTATGTGCTCAACTTCAAAAAGGACTTCGGCCGCATCATCGACTACTTCGTCGATGAGTACAACGCCGGCCGCACGCCCAATCCCTGCATCCGCTGCAACGACTGGCTCAAGTTCGGCCGCCTCCACCACTACGCCCGCGGCCTCGATTGCGATTTCGTCGCCACCGGCCACCACGCCCGCATCCACCACGATCAACTCCTGCGCGCCCTCGACCCCCGCAAGGACCAGTCCTACGTCCTCTTCGGCACCCCCCGCGCCCAACTGGCGCACATGCTGCTGCCGATCGGCGAACTGCGCAAAGCCGACGTCCGCCGCCTGGCCGCCGAACTGAAACTGCCCGTGCACGACAAGCCCGACAGCCAGGAGATCTGCTTCATCCACGACAACGACTACGCCGCCCTGCTGCGCCGCCGCGCCCCCGGGAGTTTGACCGAGGGTGATATCGTGGACCGCGACGGCAATGTCCTGGGCCGCCACAGTGGTCAGCAGCAGTTCACCATCGGCCAGCGCCGCGGCGTCGGCGTCGCCATGGGCTATCCCATCTACGTGGTCAACAAAGACCCCCAAAAAAACACCATCACCATCGGCCCACGCCAGGATCTGCTGTCGGACGGTTGCAGCGCTGACCAGACCAACTGGCTGATCGATCCGCCCCCCAGAGACTGGACCGCCTGCACTGTCAAAGTGCGATACAACAGTCAACCCACCCCCGGAAGGTTTCGCGTGACGGGCGATGACGCGCTGCAAGTGCGCTTCGATCAGCCGATCACTGCCGTGACCGCGGGCCAGGCCGTGGTCTGCTACGACGGCGAGCGCGTCCTCGGCGGCGGCTGGATCAATCAGGCCCACCGCACCCCCGAGGGTGGCTCACTTCAGTGAGCCACCGATTGCCTGAAAATACGTTGATCGAACAATGCGAGCCCCGAGGGTGTCTCACTCCAGTGAGCCACTTATCTTCACCACCTATCACCCCTTCCGCTACAATCCCGCCGTGTTCGACGACCTGAACATCACCATCGAGCGCGACGCGCCCATCGGGGCGATGACCTGGTACAAGGTCGGCGGCCGGGCTGCGTTCCTCGCCCATCCCGCCGACGTCACGCAACTGCAACAACTGATCGCCCGCTGCCGTCAGCAGAAGCTGCCCTTCTACATCATGGGCGCCGGCGCTAACCTGCTGGTGCGCGATGCCGGCATCGACGGCTGCGTCATCCGCCTCGACTCACCCGCCTTCGACTACCTGCGCTTCGAGGACAACCGCGCCATCGCCGGGGCCGGCTTCGACCTGATGAAACTGGTCCTGGCCACCGCCCGCGAAGGTTTGTCCGGCCTGCAAGCCCTGGCCGGCATCCCCGCCACCGTCGGCGGCGCGGTGCGCATGAACGCCGGCGGAGCCTACGGCGACACCGGCTCAGCCATCGGCAGCGTGCGCGTGATGAGCGACTCGGGCGAAATCTACGAGCACGATCGCAACGAACTGGTCTTCAGCTACCGCCGCAGCAACATCGTCGAGCCGATCATTCTGGAAGCGGTCTTCGACCTCGAGCCCAGCGAAGCGCCCGAGGTGATGCGCCGCGTCAAGGAGATTTTCCTTTACAAGCGCAACACGCAGCCGATGGGCGAAAACTCCGCCGGCTGCGCCTTCAAGAACCCACCCCGCCAGGAAGAGCAACCACCCCCGCCTTCCGCCGGCGCCCTGATCGACCAGGCCGGCCTCAAAGGATTCCGCATCGGCGGCGCGGAAGTATCCAGGAAACACGCCAACTTCATCGTCACCCACGAAGGCTGCAAAGCCGACGACGTGCTGGCCGTAATGGAACACGTGCGCCAAACCGTCCAGCAGCGCAGCGGCATCAACCTCCAGCGCGAAGTGGTCGTCTGGCCGTAACCGCACACCAGCAGATCAATTTGCAAAATAATTGGCCGCCCCAGCCGGCGAGCTACGTCTCGCCGGTCCGCCCCACGTGCTCGCCAAATGAAGGAGCAAGCAGCCAAGAAGACACAAACGGCTCTAGCCCGTCGCACAACCCCACAGCCAAAACCCGCCTGCCACCACACCGCCCTGCCACTACACGGCCCCGCCGCCACATCACCCCGCCATACAAAACACACACGCACGCAACCGCTCACCCCGCAACCACCGCGCGCCGAATAACCCCCCGCAACCAATTTAATATTTAACTTAAATATGTTCTTCTCCAGGAGGCCCAATGGGCAATGAGACGTAGGGGCGCAGCGGCGAAGGGTGCAGCGGTAAAGGGGCGCAGAGGTTGAGCAATGCGGACGCAGGGGTGCGATTCGGGGGCGGGTTATCCCAGTTCTGCGATGCGAAATTCGGCTAGCATATCCAGCCATGGGGCCTGTCCTGATCGGCATCGTGGTGGCGGTGGTGATCACGCTGATCGTGGTGGGCGCGGTGCAGGCGGCCCAACGTCGCAAAGCATTAGCAGCCTGGGCGGCGAAGTACCGCTTCAGCTTCGACCAGTTCCGTGACGGCCACTTCCAGGATGCCTACCCGCAGTTCAAACAATTCGATCGCGGTGAACGCAATCGCTACGCCCATAACGTCATGCGCGGCAAGCACGGCGACCATCGCGTCGTCTGCTTCGATTACCACTACGAAACCACCTCCACTGACTCCAAGGGCAACCGCACCACGCATTCGCACGAGTTCTCCGGTCTCATCATCGCCCCGCCCCACCGCCTGCGGCCGCTGTTTATTCGGCCGGAGCATTTCCTGGACAAGATCGGTGAGTTCTTCGGCCTCGACGACATTGACTTCGAGTCGGCCGAGTTCAGCCGCAAGTTCCTGGTCAAGAGCAGCGATCGCCGTTGGGCTTTCGATGTGATCTCGCAGGAGACGATGGAGTTCATGCTCGCCGGCCCGCGCTACACCATGCAGATGGACGACGCCAACCTGCTGCTGCTGAACGACAAGACCTGGCAGGCGGGCGATTTTGAGCAGGCGTTGAATTATGGCGAACACTTTCTGGCCTTGATCCCGCGGGGGGTGATCGAGGAGCTCGGCCGTGGGTAACGACACGATCTTTCGACTGTTTCCGCTGCTGTTCGGCTGCTCGTTTGTCGTGATCTTCCTGGTGTCTACCGTTTTTTTCGTCTGGATCGTGATCAGGATCGCCACGGCCGGCAGCGGCAAGCGCAAGGATCGCCTGCGGCAACTGGCAGCCTGGGCCTATCAGAACAAGCTGCGTTTCAACCCGGGCCCGGAGTGGCAATTTCGGGCTGATTACCGTGATTTTCCCCAATTGCCGGCCGGTAACGCGGAGCATTATGCCGCCAACGTGATGCGCGGCCGCGTCGGGGGGCGGGACGTGGTCTGCTTCGATTACCACTACGTCACCAAAAACGACGACGACACCACGCATTGGGAGTTTTCCGCGTTGATCCTTGATGCCGGTGCGCCGTTGAAGAAGCTGTCGATCCGCCCGGAGAACCTGCTCGATCGCGCGGCCGCGCTGGTGGGGCTCAATGACATCGACTTCGAGTCAGCCGAGTTCAGCCGCCTGTTCGCGGTGCGCTGCGAAGATCGCAAGTGGGCGTATGATGTGATCGGCCAGCCGATGATGGAGTACATGCTGGCCCGGCCGCGCTACGTGGTGCAGATGCTCGGCACGCGCGTGCTGGTGACGGATCAAAGCCTGTGGGACAGCGACCAGTTCGACCGCGCCCTGCGCTACGGGCAAGGCCTGCTGGAGCTGATCCCCGCATCGGTGCTTGACGAGTTGAAAGGGGTGGACCGTTGATGAATGGCTTGCTGATGCTGCTGTGTCCGCTGGCGATTCTGCTACTTCCGGGGGTCTGGTTCATCGCCACGTACAACGCCCTGGTCAAACTGCGCAACTTCTGCAACGAGTCCTGGTCCGGCATCGATACCGAACTCAAGCGGCGCTACGACCTGATCCCCAACCTCGTCGAGACGGTCAAGGCCTACGCCAAACACGAGCGGGAAACGCTGGGGCTGGTGACGCAGGCCCGCAACACGGCCGTGGCCAGCACCGGTTCGCCGCAATCGCAGGCCCGTGACGAGAATCAACTGATTCACGGCCTGGACAAGTTGTTCGCCGTGGCAGAGGCCTACCCCGATCTGAAAGCTGACCGCAACTTCCTGGAGTTGCAGCAGGAACTGGCCCGCACCGAGAATCGCATCGCCCGCGCCCGCCGCTTTTACAACGCCAACGTACGCGAATTGAACACGCGCATCGAAGTGTTTCCCTCCAACATCGTCGCCAACATGTTCAGCTTCCAGGGGCGAGAGTATTTCGACATCGACGATCCCGTCCAGCGCGGTCCGGTGGCGGTGAGCATGGGATGACGGTTCTGTGTCAGACAATACGTCTTGGCAAAGCGTCCCTCGGCAGATTGCCCCCACCTGCTCACCATTGAGATGCCACTCTGGGGGTGAATAAGTCAAGGCAATGGCGATTTTCAGGCAGAAATCTCTGTTTGCATGGCGGCAGGAGGATCGTTACACTACCCGCCGATAACGATTCTGAGACGCAGTATCAATAAAATCCGTACCAGGACCGAATTCACCCAGTTGTGTCAATCCATACACGCCAGCCACAGACAGGAGGACAAATCACCATGCCTCAACGCCACCCATTGGTGCTTGCTGTCATTTACGCCATTGCTCTGCTGCCCGTCGTGGCCCTGGCGGATACTCGTCCGTTCACGTTTGTCTATGACTCAAGCGTCATGGCTCGGGGGACGGTCGAGCATGAACAGTGGGTGACCTGGAAGACCAACAAAGGCACCGACAGAAGTTTCGATCGTTTTGATTTCCGGCATGAAATTGAAATGGGTATCACCGACTCATTCCAGTTGGCGTTTTATGTCTCCGACTGGCGTTACGAGGATGGCGCCAGGGTGGCTGATGACGGCGCCACATGGCGTAACGTCGCGGTTGAAGGCATATACAATCTGACCAATGCCGTCAGCGATTCATTTGGCTCCGCACTCTATGGCGAGATCAAGATCGGCGATGAACTGGCGGTGCTGGAAGGCAAGCTGCTCGTGGACAAACAGGTCGGTGACTGGCTGATCGCATGGAACGGTATCATCGAAGTTGAATGGGAGGGTGAGGACTTCATCGAAGACATCGGCGTCTTTGGCAACACGTTCGGCGTCAGCTACCGTTTCAATCCCAATCTCCGGCTTGGTGCGGAACTGATTCACGAAATTGAATACGCAGACTGGTCCTCCTGGGGCGATCACGTGGTTTATCTCGGACCGAATCTCTCCTATCAGCGCGGTAGCTGGTGGTTTGCCGTGACACCTGTTTTTCAGATCACCGATGTTGACAGCGAAGCGAACTACATGACGCGGCTGCTGTTTGGCCTGAACTTCTGATTATGTCCGTCGGGAGACTGCCATGAAAAACGGCCAAGGAATCTGGATTGCAGCGGCTGTGCTCGGTATCGCAGGTTGTGTCAGTGCAACCCGCATCGCGCCGTCGGTGTCTGAGTTGCAGCTCGGCGCCGCACTATCGCATCAGCTGGAACGGGGGCGCCGCATCTATCTTGGTTCTTGCGGCTCCTGCCACGCTCCGTACGCCATTGATCAATACAGCCTGACGCAATGGGATCAGATCCTGCCGGAGATGGTCAGGAAGACCAGACTGGATGTTCCCGACACCGATGCGTTACACACTTACATCGTCGCATCACATGATTATCTGTCGCGAACTGCGCCATGATTCGGGCTGCGGGCTCTCGCCTGCACACGTCAGCGTCAACACGGCAATCGAAGAGGCTTGGCGGTATCAAATCTCTACGAATGGGTTGACTTGGAAGATTGCCCGCCAACAATTGGGCCGAGATGAACCAGATCAATCCCCGACCGGAAGATTTTCACAGTTCAGTGCCCTTCGAGACGTCGCGTATCCATGCGGTGGCGATGTATTGCAGTGACGGCCGCTTCGGTGAGCAGTGCGACGAGTTTCTGCAACAGGGATTGGGTCTGCCGCGCTATGATCGCCTGGCGGTGCCGGGGGGGCCGGCCTGCCTGGCGGGGTACGAAACCACCCATCGCCAGGAAGAGGGGCTGATTGAGGAGATCAAATTTCTGGTTCAGGTGCACGGGCTGGCAAGGGTGGTGCTGATCGCCCATCAGAGCTGCGCCTTCTACACCGAGTTTCTCAAGTTTCAGATGGATGAACTGCTTTCCCAACAGTGCGACGACCTGGTCAAAGCGGTGCGACGTGTGCAGGAGATCGACCACAGCCTGAGCGTTGAGCCTTACTTCGCCCTGCGCAGTGACGAGACCGTCCACTTCCGCAAACTGTCGGAATTGCAGAGCGACCTTTGCTGATCAGTCCCCGGCAGCGCGGCGGGATAACTGAGATTCATTTTCAAAACTCGGGTAACTTCCGCCGACAGCGCCACTTCCGCGGCTGCGGATTCGCAAAAAATGGAAACGTTCGTATCATAGGCCACGATCCCACTTACAGGGAGCAAGCGCGATGGACCTTGACGTCGTTCTCCTGTCTCGCATTCAGTTTGCCCTGACCGTCATGTTTCACTATCTGTTCCCCCCGTTAACCATCGGGATGGGACTGATCCTGGTCTACCTGGACGGTCGCTGGCTATTCACGCGCGACGACCTGTACCGCTCGGCGGCCAAGTTCTGGACGGGGCTGTTCGCGCTCAACTTCGCCATCGGCGTGGCCAGCGGCATCGTGATGGAGTTTCAGTTCGGCACCAACTGGGCGACCTACTCGCGCTTCGTGGGTGACGTATTCGGCGCGGCATTAGCAGCCGAGGGCATCTTCGCGTTCTTCCTGGAGAGCGGCTTCCTGGCGGTGCTGGTGTTCGGCTGGGATCGCGTCGGGCCGCGCATGCACTTCTTTTCCACCTGCATGGTGGCATTGGGCTCGATCTTCTCCAGCGTGTGGATCGTGGTGGCCAACAGTTGGCAGCAGACCCCGGCCGGTCATCACGTGGTGCCCCTGCTGGACGAGGCTGGCAACGCGGTGATGAACAACGGCCTGCCCGTCATGCGGGCGGAGGTCGTCGATTTCTGGCAGGTGGTGTTCAACCCTTCCACCGCTCATCGCCTGACGCACGTGCTGATCGGCTGCTTCATCATGGGCGCGTTCTTCGTGCTCTCGATCAGCGCCTGGTACATCCTCAAGAAGCGGCACGAGGAATTCGCCCGCCACAGCTTCCGCGGGGCCCTGATCCTGGCCACCATCGCCTCGCTGGCTGCCCTGGTCAGCGGGCACTTCAACGCGGACATGGTTTACGAGCATCAGCCCGCCAAAATGGCCGCGTTCGAGGGACACTACCAGACCGGGCGCGGCGATCTGTCGCTGTTCGGCATCCCCGACGATGAAAACGAAACGCTCCGGGGCAAGATCGCCATTCCGGGGGGCCTCAGCTTCCTGCTGCACTTCAACTTCACCGATCCGGTGATGGGTTTGGACAAGTTCCGTCCCGAAGATCGTCCGCCGACGCTGATTCCCTTCGCCAGCTATCACCTGATGATCGGCCTGGGCACGTTCTTCATCGTGCTGACGCTGTTCAGTTGTATCCTGTGGCGCAAGGGCACGCTGTTCAACCATCGCTGGCTGCTGTGGATTTACGTGTTGAGCGTGCTGGGCGCCATTGTCGCCAACCAGGCGGGATGGATCGCCGCCGAGGTCGGCCGCCAGCCCTGGATCGTGCAGCCGCCGGTGCAGTGGAACGCCGACGGCTCACTGGTCACCGGACCCGACGGCTTTGTGGCCTACGACAATGCCGTGGGCCTGCGCACCGCCGATGCGGTCAGCGTGGCGGTCAAAGACCACCAGGTGCTCGGCTCGATCGTCATGTTCAGCCTGATCTACCTGCTGCTGGCCATGGTGTGGATCTTCGTGCTCAACCACAAGATTCAGAAAGGCCCGCAACCACCTTACGCCGCCCCACCGCCCGGCCACGAACGCTTCCTCCGCGCCGCGGCAGACAGTGCCGACAAGCATGATTCAATGACCGAGGCTCATGGCGAGAAATCGCCATGAGAAATTCGAATGACGAAATTCGAATGACGAAATAATGACGAATAATCCAATGACGAATGAGAGGGATTTCGACCTTGAAGAACGGACGGCCACGTTCGGAGAAAATGTGATCCGTTTCGCCAAGACCATTCTGGTGAACGAGGTGACACGACCTCTGATCAGTCAGTTGATTCGTTCAGCGACCAGTGTAGGGGCGAATTACTGCGAGGCCAATGATGCGGAGACTAAACGTGATTTCCGCCACAAGATCGGTTTATGTCGCAAAGAGTCCAAGGAAACCAAGCACTGGCTCCGCATGATCGCCGCCGCCGAGCCCGTCATGGCAGAATCCGCCCGCTCCTTCTGGCAGGAAGCCAAACAGTTGAATCTGATATTCAGCAAAATACGCCGTACCGCTGAGGACTAACTCCATGCCTCCCTTCGTCATTCGCCATTCGTCATTCGAACATTGTTTCGTCATTCGAATTTCGCCATTCGAATTTCGCAGCCACGCTGCGCTTTCGTCATTCGACCTTCCGCATGGAGGTGCGGCATGAGTCATGACCTGCTCATCGTGATCTGGTTCATCCTCCTGGGCGTGCTGCTGGCTGGTTATGCCGTGCTCGACGGCTTTGACCTGGGCGTGGGCATGCTGCACCTGTTTGTCGGGCGCAATGACGTGCAGCGCCGCATCGCCATGAACTCCATCGGCCCGCTGTGGGACGGCAACGAAGTGTGGTTAGTCACCTTCGGCGGGGCCATGTTCGCTGCCTTCCGCGAGGCTTATGCCACCATCTTCAGCGGGTTCTACACCGCCTTCATGCTGCTGCTGTTCGCCCTGATCCTGCGGGCGGTGAGCATGGAATTTCGCAGCAAGCTCACCCCCGGAATCTGGCGCAACTTCTGGGACGTGGCTTTCGCACTCGGTTCGTTCCTGGCCACGCTGCTGTTCGGCGTGGCGGTGGGCAATGCCATCTACGGCATTCCGCTGGATGCGCATCACGAGTACACCGGCGGCCTGTTCGATCAACTGCACCCTTACGCCCTGCTGGTGGGCGTGCTGGCGGTGACGCTGTTCCTGATGCACGGGGCGATCTATCTCTACCTCAAGACCGAAGGCGAAATGCAGCATCGCGTCGAGCAGTGGGTCTGGCGCACCTTCGGGCTGTACCTGGTGATGTTCATCTTCGCCACCATGGTGACGCTGGTGGCCGTGCCCCATGCCATCGACAACATCAGGAACTACCCGATTTTGTGGGTGGTGCCGGCGTTGAACGTGCTGGCCATCGCCAACATTCCGCGCTCGATGTTCCGCAAGCAGCCGGGCTGGGCGTTCATCAGCTCCTGCTGCACGATCATGGCGTTGGTGTTCCTGCTGGGCTGCGCCATCTTCCCCAACATGGTCACCGCCACCGATCCGGAAAACAATCTGACCATCTACAAGGCTGCCTGCAGTCAGAAGACCTTGGGCATCATGCTGATCATTGCCGTCATCGGCATGCCATGCGTGCTGGCGTACACCGCGGTGATCTACTGGACCTTCCGCGGCAAAGTGCAGATCGGCGAGCACAGCTATTAGCCGCTTGCGGTTTCGCGAAACGCCACAACGTCGGACGGTTGCGCGAAGCCGCAAGCGGCTGCGCTTATGCGAAGATCGACACCAGCAGTGTGAACAGGAAGAACATCACCAGGGTCGGGCCCAGGAACACCAGCAGCCACATCACCAGGGCCTCGAGATACTCCATCTCGAACAGCCAGATGCACAGCAGCACGAAGACGCTGAAGTTGATGCTCAGGCTGATGAGTAATCCGATTCCCGCCCAGCCGCCGGTGACCAGATTCAGGATGGCGTAAACCACGTCGTTGACCATGTCGGTGAACAAGGCCAGCGCCATCAGCTTGAGCATGGCCGGGCCCAGTGTGCCGAAGCTGGAGCCGAACAACCTGGCCGTGATGAAAATCGCCAGCAACAGCAGCGGCACCTGGATGATCAACCGTATTGACACGGCCGCCAGATCCGTGGCCACCCTGGTCACGGAAATGCTGTGGCTCGGTGGATTGGGCGGCGGCGTGCCCCAGGCCTGGGCGATCTTCAGATCCGTCTGGTACTGCTTGTCCAACATCATGTTGTTGACCAGCGTCTCCAGCACCAGGCAGTGCAGCAGTATGCCCGCCAGGGCCATGATGATCAGCACCACCGGGATCATCACGTCTTTGCGCCACTGTTGACGCTCTGAGTCTTCAGCCAAGGCGCTATGGTCCAGGCCGGCCGCGCCGATGAGCGAGGCGTAAGCGCCCAGCCCGGCCACGTTCGACTTGGCAGCCTTTGCATCCGAATCGCTCCCCGCGGCTTCACCGACCTGGGTGTCGAGACGTGCGCCCTTCTCCACGTGGTAGCCGCAGTTGACGCAGATCACCGCCCCGACCTTGAGCTTGCTGTTGCAGTTGGGGCATCTGGTCGGCACTGCCCCACGCGAGGGGAAGTCCTCTTTGCTTCTGCTGCTGCCTTTGCCGCTGTCGCCGTCGGACTCGGCAAGCTGGTAAGTCTGATCCGCATCCTTGAGCAGGCCGCCGATCGGCTCGACCGCGCCGCCGGGCTGCTGGGGCAGGCGCATCACCTGCTGGCAGGCGGGGCATTTGACCTTGCGTCCGGCAAGCTGCGGCGACCAGGCGAAGCGCTGCGCGCAGTTGGGGCAGGTCAAAGCCGCGGATGATTCAGTCATGACGTGCTCACCCCCCGTGTCGGGCTGCGAGGCAATCAGATGATCTCAAATGTGCGCAGGGTGATGATAGCCGCCACGCCCAGGATGGCCAGGGAGAAGATCACCATGGCGATCTTCATGATGCGCTGGCGCTTCATCCGTTTCTGCTCATCCTCCTGGCGTTCGGCATCGCGCTGGTACTGGGCGGTAAGGCCGGCATAAGGTCCGGCGCTGATGGCGGCGATGTCCTCCGAAGACTCTTCATCCCTGGCCTTCTTGCGGCCCTTCTTGCCACCCTGCCCCATCGCGGTATTGATCTTTTTGCCTTCCGCCAGGTTGTAGCCGCAGTTGATGCAGAGCACCGCGCCGGGCTTGAGCTTGCTGTTGCAGTTGGGGCAATGGGTGGGCGACGGTCCGCCCTTGCCGCCGACGCGGCCGGCGTTGGGGTCCATGTGAACATCTTCGACGTCCGAATCGGACAGCGACAGTTCGTAAGCCCCGTGCGATTCCTCGTTGAGCTTCTTGAGGTCTTTCTTGTCCTTGAGCAGGCCGCCGATCGCCTCGAACTTGCCGTCGCCGCTCTTGGGCATGCGCAGCGGTTGCTGGCAGCCGGTGCAGGTGACCTTGTGGCCAGCCAGTTTCGGCTTCCATTTAAACAGTTTGCCGCAGTTGGGGCAGGAGATCAGCGGTGTGGAAGACTCAGCCATGGATTCATATCTCACCAGACTCAGGGGCCGTCCATTCTAACGTGATCCTTGATCAGGGGGCAAGGTCCAGCCGGCTCATCGATCGCCACCAGGGCTGACCTTTCAAGCGCCGCATCCAGCCGCCCGCACCCGTGATGGTTCATTTTGAAGGGTGCCACGGCCGCGCGCCGGCCGTGAGCAACGCCAGGCACACCCGCACGCGGGTGTGGCACCCAAAGTGAAACACGCCCCCCCGCACCACCGACGCCACGCGCCCAATCGCTCATCTGTTATCATCTTGCCGCCATGAGTGTTCCACTGCTGGATTTGTCGGCGCAGCATGCGGCTCTAATGCCCAAACTGCGGGATGCCTTCGAACGGGTCGTCGAATCGGGCCAGTTCATCATGGGCCCCTTCCTCGAGCAGTTCGAGCAACAGTTCGCCCAGTTCGTCGGCGTCAAGCACGCCATCGGCGTCAGCAGCGGCACCGACGCCCTGCTGGTGGCCATGATGGCTATGGGCATCGGGCCCGGCGACGAGGTGATCACCACGCCCTTCACCTTCTTCGCCACCGCCGGCTCCATCGTCCGCCTCGGTGCAAAACCTGTCTTCGTGGACATCATTCCCCGCACGTTCAACATCGACCCCGAGCAGGTCGAGGCGGCCATCACCGAGCGCACCCGCGCCATCATGCCGGTGCACCTGTTCGGCCTGTCCAGCCGCATGATTGACCTGGGCAAGATCGCCCGCAAGCACGATCTGCCCATCATCGAGGACGCCGCCCAGGCCTGCGGGGCCAAGCACAAGAACAAACGTGTCGGCTCCATGGGCAAGGTCGGCTGCTTCAGCTTCTATCCCACCAAAACGTTGCCCGGGCTCGGCGACGGCGGCGCGGTGACCACCGATGACGACGAGTTGGCCGCCCGCATCCGTCACCTGCGCAACCACGGCGCCGACAAGCCCGAGCACTTCCCCCTGATCGGCGGCAACTTCCGTCTCGACGCCCTGCAGGCTGCCATGCTCAGCATCAAGCTGCCCCTGCTGGACGGCTGGATCGAGCAGCGCCAGGCCCAGGCTGAGCGCTACGAGCATGCGTTCGATGAACTGCCCCTGGGCACGCCCTTCATCGCGGAAGATCGTTATCACGCTTTCAACCAGTACACCGTGCGCGTGCACGGCGGCTCGCGCGACAAGCTGCGCGATCACCTGGCTGCCGACGGCATCGGCAGCCGCGTGTACTATCCCGTGCCGCTACACCTGCAGCCCTGCTTCAAGAACCTGGGCCATCGACCCGGCTCGTTCCCCCATGCGGAGGAAGCGGCCGGCGAGGTGCTGAGCATTCCCTGTTATCCCGAACTGACCCGCGATCAACAGGACCAGGTCATCGCCAGCATCCGCCACTTCTTCCGACCGGAATGATCGCTTGAGCGCATCAGGGGCACATCCCGCCGCCACCCCGGCACCCGGAAGCGCCCCCGGAAGCGCCGCCGGAAGCACCCCCGCCGCCACGCAGGCCATGGTGCGCCTGGCCAACGTCAGCAAGAGCTTCGGCTCCCTGCGCGTGCTGGAGAACGTCTCGCTCGACATCTTCCGCGGACAGACCACCGTCATCATCGGACCCTCCGGCACCGGCAAAAGCGTGCTGCTCAAGCACATCGTCGGCCTGCTCCGCCCCGATCGCGGCGAGGTTTACTTCGAGCACTACCGCGTCGATCAACTCGATCAGCAGCAACTGGTCGAGGTCCGCAAGCAGATCGGCTTCCTCTTTCAGATGGGCGCGCTGTTCGATTCGCTGACCGTCGAGGCCAACGTCGCCTTCCCCCTGATCGAGCACACCAAGCTCAGCGCTCGACAGCGGGCGGAGCGCGTCGACCGCGTGCTGAAGATGGTGGGTCTGGCGGGATTGCAACCCAAGATGCCCGGCGACCTGTCCGGCGGCCAGCGCAAGCGGGTGGCGTTGGCGCGGGCCATCGTGCTCGAGCCGTCGCTGGTGCTGTATGACGAGCCGACCACCGGGCTGGACCCCATTCGCGCCGACGTGATCAACGAGCTGATCATCGCCCTCAGCCGCGAGATGGGCATCACCAGCATTGCGGTGACCCACGACATCGCCAGCGCCAACAAGATTGCCGACCGCATGGTGTTGCTCTACGATGGCCGCATCGTCAGCGACGGCAACCCGGGCAGTTTCGCCCATACGGACAACCCCCTGGTTCGCCGATTCATCATGGGCCAGGCCGACCAGGATGATCTCGACCGCATCCGCGAAGGCTTCAAAGGAGCGTGATCCAGTTTTGTCATTTGCGATCAGCGAATTGCGATTGGAACTTTGAGCATCAGCCATGAACGATCGACGCCAGAACATTGCTGTGGGCCTGACCGCACTGCTGGGCATCAGCGGCCTGATCTTCCTGCTGCTGCTGTTCGGCTATCTGCCCGACATCATCCGCGGCGGCTACCTGGTGCAGGTCGAGTTGAACCAGACCCCGGGCCTCAACCCCGGCGGCATCGTCACCTACCGCGGACTCGAGGTCGGCGTCGTCAAAGACGTTCAGCTTAAAACGCCCCCCGCCATCGGCGTCGTCGCCACCCTCAACATCAACAAGGGCATCAAACTGCCCGCCAACGTCACGGCCGTCCTGGAAGGCTCCGTCTTCGGCACCAATGCCCAACTCGCACTCTACGCCGAGCCCTGGCCCGAAGCCGACGGCCCGCTCAAGCTGCTGCCCACCGATGGCTCGGCCGTCGTCAGCGGCACCAGCTCCTCGGCCGTGGAAACCTTCGCCGAGTTGACCGCCCAGATCAAGTCGCTGTCGACCGAATGGACCCAGGTCGGCCGCAACCTCAACGCCCTGCTGGAAATCCACAACCCCGACGACGTGGACAAGGGTGACATGCTGGCCAACGCCTCCACCGTCATCATCCGTCTCGATCAGCGCCTGGCGGAACTCAAGAAAGTCATGGCCGGCGTCGATCGCTACGTCAACGATGATCAGTTGCTCGCCGACTTCAAAGCCACCGCCGCCAATGCCCGCGACCTGACCGGCAAGCTCAACGAGCAGTTGCCGCAGGACATCACCGCCCTGCGTCAGCGCTACATCGCCCTGGCCGACGATCTTTCCGCCGCCGTGGCCAGCACCAAAGACGCGATCGACGCCGCCCGCCGCCCCGACGGCACGCTCGGCAAAATGCTGCTCGATCCCGCCCTCTACGACAACATGAACGACGCCTTCATCCGTCTGCAGACCGCCATCGACGAGATGCGCCTGCTGATCGAGAAATGGAAAGCCGAAGGCCTGCCGGTGCAGTTTTAGGATCGGGTGTCGGGTATCGGGTGTCGGGTATCGGGACTTTGCATATTGCCTTTGATGTAAGTCCGGCCGATGCCGTAGAATCCTGTGCTGTCCCTTATTTCGTTTAGGCTCCGTCTCAGTAACCCGATACCCGAACCCCGATACCCGATGAAATACATCCTCATCATCCCCGATGGCGCGGCTGACTATCCGCTGGATGCGCTCGACGGCAAGACCGCTTTCGAGGCTGCCAAAACGCCGCGCATCGATGCCCTCGCAGCTTCCGGCCGCATGGGCACCGCCGTCACCACCCCGGCCGGCATGCCCTGCGGCAGCGATGTCTGCTCCATGGACCTGCTCGGCTACGACCCGCGCAAGTATCACAAGGGACGCGCACCACTGGAAGCCGCGGCGCTCGGCATCGAGATGGGAGCTTCCGACTGGATCTTCCGTGTCAACTTCGTCACCGTCATCGACGGCAAGATGCAGGACCACTCAGCCGGCCACATCAGCAACGCAGAAGGCCGCGCCCTGCTGACTGATTTCGCCCAGCGCGTTGAACTGCCGGGCATGGAACTGTTCCCGGGTGTCAGCTATCGCAACATCATGGTCGATCGCTCCGGCGAAAGAGACTGGTCCGAGCTGGTCACCACGCCGCCGCACGACATTCCCGGCCAGCCCATGCGCAAGCACCTGCCGGTCGGCGGTGACCATGCGGAGCTTTTGCAGCGGATGATCGCCGAGAGCGAAGTGTTGTTCGGCGATCACGAGATCAACGTGACCCGCCGCGAGATGGGCGCCTTGCCTGCGACGCACTTGTGGCCGTGGGGCCAGGGCACGCGCCCGAACATGCCCAGCTTCCTGGATACCTTCGGCCTGCGCGGGGCCATGATCACCGCCGTCGATCTGCTGGCAGGCATTGCCGCGTTCATCGGGCTCGATCGTCTCGATGTGCCGGGCCAGACCAGTTACCACGACAACGACTATGCCGCCACCGGCCGCTACGCCGTCGCCGCCATGGACAAGTACGACTTCATCTGCGTACACGTGGAAGCCCCCGACGAAGCGGGCCACGCCGGCGATGCCGCGACCAAGGTGGCCGCCATCGAAGCGATCGACCAGCACGTGGTGGGTCCGATCCACGATGCGCTGCAGGAAAAATATGCCGACACTTCCACTTCAACTTCCGGGGGCGAGGGCTGGCGCATCCTGATTCTGCCGGACCACTACACGCGGGTGGAGACGCGCAAGCACGACCCCACCCCGGTGCCCTTCCTGATGGCCGGCCGCAAGGTCGCCAGTGTCCTGCAGCGTCCCTTCACCGAAGCCAACGCCCAGGCCAGCGACCTGCACGTGGCCCACGGGCACGAGTTAATGGAGTACTTCCTGCATAGCGGGCTCAAGTGAATGGGAATTGCTGAAATCCGCGCTTAGCTGCGACGCAACGCGTCGCTGCCCGCAGTGCGTTGCACTGCGACTGGGCGCTGAATACTCATCACACATTCTTCCTCGGTTTGGCGAACTTCGGATCGCGGCCGTAAGTGTCTTTTCGTTGTGCCACCTGGTGGTTGACCCATTCGATCAGCGCCGCATGGCCCATTGATTCAGCGTCGTGGTGCAGGTAATCGCGCACCACGCCCAGCACGCGGAAGCCCTGTTTCAACTGGAAGCTCAGCGTCGGGTCGCCGATCTCGCGGCGAATCACTTTCAACACGTAATCCTCCGGCGACATCTGCTGCTGGTACCGGCTGTAGCCGCGCAGCCGCGCCCCGGCCCGGATGCGGCGCAACCCCAGCCGATGCGTCAACTCGCGCCGGGCGGCGTAGATTTTCTTGCCGATGCCTTTGCCCTGCCGCTGCGGGTCCACCATCACTTCCGCACCGTAGAGCGTGTGGCCCTCGGGGTCGTGATTGGTGAACATGCCCGAGTCGGTGAAGTCGCGCCAGTTGTCGTTGACGTCATAGTCATCCCACAGCACGACCAGGCTCGAGGCCATGCCCACCACCTGATCGTCGGCCGCATCAACCGCCACGAACTGGCCATCGGGGAAGATGCTCAGATGACTTTGCAGTTGCAACTCGGTCCACGGCATGGCGGACGTGTAAACCCGCCGGCACAGGTCGATGATGGCAGCAATGTCACCGGGCTGGGTGTTGCGGACAAAAACGGTAGATGAGGTTTTGGCCATAAAAGCCTGAAGAAAGGAACCGTGTCACTGGGCGAGGCGTGCTTCAGCACGCCGGGGTAACGCTTCAAGCCTCACAATTCCTGTCCGGCCATTATAACCGCACGGTTTCCAGCGTCCGTGCCACCTCGGCGCTGCTGATACTGTCGGTCAACGGCAACACGGTGCCCCGTTCGCGGCTGTCAGCGATGCGCTGCATGTCCAGGTCGCCGATGACCATCGTCTCGAGGTTGGGCTGGCCCTCGGCCACGATGCCGTCACGGGCGAAGGCGAAGTCGGAGGGCGTCAGGATCGAGGCCTGACCATAGTTCAGACTCACGGCCGGCACGGTGGGCAGGCTGCCGACGGTGCAGGCGTGAACCACGAACATCTGGTTTTCAATGGCGCGGGCCTGGGCGCAGTAGCGCACGCGCAGGAATCCCTGGCGGTCATCGGTGCAACTGGGCACGATCAGCAGGTACGCCCCCTCCTTGGCCGCGGCCCTTGCCAGTTCCGGAAACTCCGCGTCGTAACAGATGGTGATCGCCAGCTTGCCCAGTTCGGTCTCGAACACCTTGAGCTTCTTGTGCGGGCTGACGAGCCATTCCTCTTTCTCGAAGCGCGTCATGTGCAGCTTGCCCTGCACGTCCCATTCGCCGCCGGGCGAATAGAGGTAGCACTCGTTGTAAACCGTCTGCTCATCGGGCGGATCGACGGCCGGGAGCGTGCCGCCCACGATGTACATGCCGCTTTCGCGGGCCAGCCTCTGCATCAGCTCGACAATGCGCCCCTCCAGGCGGGCCAGGTGGCGGATCTGCTGGCTGATGGTCATCTTGGTGTCGTTGAGCGTCAGCAGTTGGCAGGTGAAATACTCGGGAAAAACCAGCAATTTTGCCTTGTAGTCCTTGGCTGTCCACACCAGAGCTTCGACCTGCTCGGCGAACTGCTCGAAGCGCTGCACGGGACGGATGAAGTACTGGAGACTGGCGACGCGAAGCGTGGACATGGTGAAATCCTGATGTCTGAAGTCTGATGTCTGATTGCTGATGTCAGAGAAGCCTGCGATTCCCAATGCCTTTCACATCAGCAATCAGCAATCACACATCAGCAATTTCCTTTCCCGCCACGACCACCGCGCCGCAGGAGTCTGAAAAGATGTTAACCGCCGTGCGGCACATATCCAGTGGCCGATCGAAAACAAACAGCAATCCGAATCCCGCCACCAGGGCCGGGGCGTCGGCCGGCAACTGCTTCTGCACGCCCTGCAGGATCACCATGATCGCCACCAGCGACGCGGCCGGCACCCCCGCCACGCCGATGCTGGTCAGCAGCGCCACCATCACGATCAGAAACTGCTGCCCGAACGACAGGTGCACGCCGAACGCCTGGCAGATGAACACCGCCGCCACGCACTCGTACAACGCCGTGCCGTCCATGTTCACCGTCGCCCCCAGCGGCAGCACGAAACCCGCCGTCTTGTTGGGCACGCCCGCCCGCTGCTCGACGCACTCCATGGTCACCGGCAAGGTGGCGCTGCTGCTGGCCGTGGAGAACGCCGTCAACAGCGCCGGGGCCATCGCCTGGTAGTGCCGCAGCGGATTGACCCTCGCCACCAGCAGCAGGATGGTCGGCAGCGTCACGCCCAGGTGAATCGCCAGCGCCGCCAGCACCACGCCGGCAAAGCTCACGATCCCCCACACGAACTCGATCAGCCGCGAGTCCGGCCACAACCGCGCCATCTGCTCACCGATCGTGGTGGCGATCAGCGCCATCACCCCGATCGGCGCCAAGGCCAGCACGATGTCGGTCACCTTCAGCGTCAGATCGTACACCGTCTGCACCAGGTCGATCATCACCTTGCTGTGCTCGCCCGGCAGACGCACCAGCACGTAGCCGCTGATCAGCGACACCACGATCAACCCCAGCAACTGCCCCTCAGCCGCGGCTGCCACCACGTTGGGCGGCACCATCTGTCGGAACACATCGAGAAAATCACTGCCGCCGCGCCCGCCGACTTTCTGCTCGATGGCTGCCTGATCCTCGGCAAATGCGGTCAGATCCTTGCCCTGGAGAATGCCGATGCCGTCACTTCCCACGCCCGGCCGCACCAGGTCAACCAGCGTCAGCCCCAGCATGATCGCCAGCAGCGACGTGCACAGGTAGTAGCCAAGCGTGCGCACGCCCAGCCGGCCCAGCCCTTCACGGCGACCGATGCCGATCACCGCCAGCACGATGGAACTGGTGACCAGCGGCACGATGATCAGGCGCAGACCGTTGAGAAACAGGTCGCCGACCAGATCGAAGATCATGTAGGCGGCGTTGCCGGTGGCGATTTTTGCCGCCTGGGCCCCGGCCTGGTCCGGTTCAAACGGCTGCGGCAGGTGCCCGATGGCCCAGGCCCCGATGAACACCCCGGCAAACGCGCCCAGGGCCATGCCCAGCAGGATTTGCCAGTGCAGTTTCCATCGCCAGATCGCCATGCGCGTGGATCTCCGTCGCCACGGATCGTTTCACAGGTGCCGCCATGATGACCTGCCGGCAGCGCAAGGGCAACCCGGCCGCGGGCCTGCCGCGACGCCGGGGACGATTCACGCCTCAAAACATGCGGGAAATCCCGCAACTCGCCTGCCGCACTACACAGACGCGACGGTTGGTTATAGTATGGTTGACTTCAGGAGCACGCCCCTTGAGACGCAGTCGAAAACCGATCATCATCGCCTCGCGCCGCAGCGCCCTGGCCCGGGCGCAGAGCGAACAGGTCGGCAACGCCCTTGCCCGACTTCATCCCAACCTCAGCATCGAATACCGATGGATCGACACCCAGGGTGATCAGGATCCCAACGCCTCCCTGGCTGATCGCGGCGGCAAGGGATTGTTCACCCGCGCGCTGGAGCAGGTTCTGCTGACAGGCGATGCTGACATTGCCATCCACAGCCTCAAAGATCTCCCGGCCGACACCATGACCCCGGGCCTGACCATCGCGGCCATCCCGCGCCGCGCTGATGTGCGCGATTGCCTGATCAGCCACCATGCGGTCACCCGCATCGAGGACTTGCCGCAGGGTGCGATCGTGGGCACCAGCAGTCCCCGCCGAGCCACGCAATTGCTGCGTATTCGCCGCGATTTGCGTATCGAGCCGATGCGCGGCAACGTCGACACCCGTGCCGACAAAGTGCTGCAACAGCGGGTCGCCGACGCCACACTGTTGGCCGTGGCCGGGCTGACACGGTTGGGCAAGCCTGAACTTGCTCAGCACGCCATCGACGTCGAGCAGATATTGCCGGCCGCCGCCCAGGGCGCGCTGGCGCTGCAGTGCCGCAGCGATGATCACGTCACGCTGACCCGTTGTCTGCCGATCAATGATGCCGCCAGCGCCACCGCCGCCCACGCGGAGCGCCAGGTGGTGCAGATGCTGGGCGCTGACTGTCACAGCGCGATCGCCGTGCTGGCCGAGCCGGTGGCGGTCGATCCCAAGAGCGTCAAGCGCAATGCCGATGCTCACTGGTTCCGTCTGCGTGTGCGCGTGATGTCGCCCGACGGCTCACAGTGCCTGGAAACTGACGACCAGGTCAAGACCAAGGATCTGCGCCGCCTGGTCAAGCAGATGGTGGCCGACCTCAAAAAGCGCGGGGCTGTCGCTCTGCTGAATCCTGCGCGATCCGCCCCCACCCAGCCTGCCGCCCAGTCGGCCTGAGGCGGGGGAAATGGATGATGGATGATCGATGAAGGATGGGAGCAGGATAAACCTGCCCTCTCTTGTTTTTCACATCATCCTTCATCCATCATCCTTCACCCATCATGCCCCCCCGCCCCGACTAGCCTCCTTTTTGCTATACTGACCGGCTCGCTGGATTTTTTGAACGATTCCCGGAGCAGTCGGCTGTGGCACGTAAACCTTTCGTCGGCGGTAATTGGAAAATGAACCTCCACCAGGCTGAGGCCGGCCAACTGGCCGCCGCCCTGGTCAAGCAGATCGGCAAGGACAACAGCGTCGATGTCGCGATCTGTCCCGCCTTCCCCTACCTGGCATCCGTCGGCAAGATCCTCTGCGATGCCGGCAGCTCCATCATGCTCGGGGCCCAGGACTTCTACTTCCAGCCCAACGGCGCTTACACCGGCGAAGTCTCCCTGAGCATGCTCAAGGACGTCGGCGTCAAGGTGGTGCTGGTCGGCCACAGTGAACGCCGCCACGTCATCGGCGAATCCGATGCCCTGATCAACGAAAAAGTGCTCGCTGCCCTCGAGGCCGGCCTGCACGTGATCCTCTGCGTGGGCGAAAAGCTCGAACAGCGCGAAGCGGGCAAGACCGACGCCATCAACGCCGGCCAGATCGCCCTGGGCCTCGCCGGCGTCAAGGCCGCCCAGATGTCGCAGATCACCATCGCCTACGAACCGGTCTGGGCCATCGGCACCGGCAAGACCGCCACGCCCGCCGACGCTCAGTCCGCGCACGAAGGCATCCGCAAACAGTTGACCGCACTCTACGACGCCTCCGTGGCCGGCTCCGTCCGCATCCAGTATGGCGGCTCAGTCAAAGCCTCCAACGCCAAGGAACTGTTCGGCCAGGGCGACATCGACGGCGGCCTGATCGGCGGCGCCGCCTTGAAAGCCGACGAGTTTATGGCGATCATCCATGCCGCTCGCTGATGCCAAATGTGATTTGAGATTTACATTCGACATTCGACATTCGATATTAGCCCAAAGGATCTCCCATGCCATTCACAGCCGCCATCCTCACCAGCCTGCTTGCGGTGCTGTTCGCCGCCGTCAGCCTGCTGATGATGCTGGTGATCCTGATCCAACGTCCCAAAGGCGGCGGGCTCAGCGGCGCCTTCGGCGGGGCCGGCGGCAGCGCTCAGGCTGCTTTCGGCGCCAAGACCGGCGACGTGCTCACCTGGGTCACCTGCGTCTTCTTCGTCCTGTTCCTGGGTCTGGCCATGGGCCTGACCTGGACCATCCACGCCGAGGTCAAGGCCGCCAAGCAGGCCATCCAGGCCCCCACCATCGGCGACGAACAACTCCCGCCCACGGACTCCCCCGCGTCTCTTCCCCCTCCCGGCGCGGCTGAGGCCGATTCATCGGCCGTCTCCACCACCCCTCAAACCAACCCTGCCACGGATGCGGCCCAGACCTCCCAGCCCCCCGTGCCCGTTGCTCCCGATCAAACCACACCGGCGCCGCCCAAGCCCGCGCCGTCCGAATGAACCGTCCCAATCGCTGATCCACCGCCCCGCAGAGAGAATCGAGAACACATGATCCGCTCGATGACCGGCTACGGCGACTCATCGACCCAGACCGACGGCATCAGCTATCACGTCGAACTGCGCAGCGTCAACAATCGCTACTTCAAATCCACCATCCGTCTGCCCGAGGTCGTTGACGCCCTCGAAGCGGAACTCGAATCGGTCCTGCGCCGCCGCCTGCATCGCGGCTCCATCGTGCTCACGGTCAAGATGAAGGTCGAAGGCGAAATGGCCGCCTCCCGCGTCAACGATGCCGCTTTGCTTGCCTACCTCGAACACCTGGAAACCATCCAGTCACGCATCCACGACCAGGAAGCACGCATCGACCTGACCCAACTGCTTTCACTGCCCGGCGTGCTCGAGCCGTCGCAGGATCAGTTGACGCTGCTGGATCGCGCCCGCCCCGTACTGAAAAAACTGGTCGATGAAGCAGCCGAACGCCTGATCGTCATGCGCGGCAAGGAAGGCGACCTGGTCGCCGACGACCTGCGCCATCAGCTCCAGGAAATCCGCACCCGCATGGACCTGATCGCCCAGCGCGGCCCGGCGGTGGTCGAGGAATACCATCAACGCCTGCGCAACCGCGTCGAAGAACTGCTGGCCCGCGCCGAACTGAAACTGGGCGAAGTGGACCTGATCCGCGAAATCGCTCTCTACGCCGAGCGCAGCGACATCAGCGAAGAGCTCAGCCGCATGGCCGGCCATCTCGACCAGTTCAACACCCTGATCGACGGCCGCGACGGCGACGCGGTCGGCCGCACCCTCGACTTCATCGCCCAGGAAATGCTGCGTGAAGCCAACACCATCGCCAGCAAATCCAACGACGCCGCCATCAGCCGGGCCGTGGTCGAAGTCAAAGCCGCCATCGACCGCATCAAAGAGCAGGTCCAGAACGTCGAGTAAAGACCGCCCGTGTTTTGACTAGATCCGTCTGATTAAGTCACGTGCCATGCGCATGGTCTATGACTTAAATCCGCTGGGACCGCCGTCGATATTCGCCCTGCTCCTCGGCGTCTTGCTGGTGGTGCTCACCTGTCGTTTCACGAAGCTGCCGGGGTGGTTTCAACGGAAGCTCATCACGATAGCTCCTTATGGCTTGATGCTCCTTTTTTTTGGCCACCATTTGGCGGGGCGTGGATGCATCACATCGAGGCCGATGATCCAGCCGCCCAAAGCGTCTATCTCGCCTTCGCGCTTGCTTTCGCATATGCCAACATGCGGTTCTGTTCAATCTTCCATGGCATCAACGGCATCGTGACATCCGCAGCAGTGCTGACTGCGATCAGCCTATGGATTCTTGAAGTGAACGCGCCACAGAATTGGGGCGTCTATGGAACGTATGACAATTCCACAATTGGTTACGCGGCGATTGCTCTGTGCTGGCTCACATGGCCTGTCTTGTTGTTCAAGCCAGCCGGCCGCAAGGAACTAGCCGACTTACGCAAGCTGGCTGGCTGCTGCGCCGCCTGCGGGTACGACTTGCGCGGCAACGCCGACGGTGACAGTTGCCCCGAATGCGGCCAATCCATTGCGAAAGACACACGGTTTAAACCGTTGGATCCCGCATGATGTGGGCTATTGAAAAAGGCTGAACGCCAGTGTCTCGCGGAGGCCGCCCAGAGCGCGGGCGTGATCCCCCTGAACATTTAGCCCCCGGTGAATACACCGGGGGCCGGCTTTGTGCCGGGCATGAACACATCGGTAAAACGCCCCGTCGCGCTGCGCCCGCCATGCCCCGCGTGTATTCACGCGGGGCTAAATGGGGACAGGCGGCGCTCGGTGTGAATTTGTTGCACATCGCCCCGAGCGCGCACAAACTGGCCAGCGTTTGTCATTTTTTCGCAGGTCGCGCAAAAAAATT
>CAYYGM010000046.1:0-30167 GCA_964471555.1 uncultured Phycisphaeraceae bacterium | reverse complement strand
GTGGGTGCCGGGGCCGTTGGAGTTTTCAAGCTCCGGGCCGCGCTCACCCATGCGAAAAGCATTGCCCGCAATCACGTCGCCGCCGGTTTGCGTGAACGTGCCGAGGTTCTCGTCGCCGGGACGGAAGAGGGTCGTGATGGTCAGGTCGCCGCCGGTGACGATCATGTGTCCTTCGAGGTATTCGTCGCTGGCCAGATAGAGACGCGCCACGCTGACGCCGACAGAGTTGAAGGTGACGGTGGCCCCGTTGTTGATCGCCAGGTTGTCGGTGGAAACGGGTGTGCCGGCCGGGTTCCATCCGCCGGCCAGCGACCAGTCGCCGTCTGCCCCGCCGTTGTCCCACGATCGCGTGGGCGCGTAAGTGTCCGCTGACACCTGACCGATGCTGATCAGCAGCAACGAAACCAGCAACACGGCGACCGGCACTCGTTGCTTGACCAGGTCTTTCCTGTCCATGATCAATCTCCTATTCCTTGATAAGTCCGCATGGATCTGATCCAGAGCCGCACGCTGCAGCCCTTACCGAAGATCTAACTCATTGGTGAACAACCATCGCGTGGCCTTTCCCGTTTCGCGTCGGGATGGGTTCATTCATCGCCCGCCAGGTGCAGTCGGGGTTCCAGCAATACATGAGTGGGTTCGTCCGGCCGCTGTTCCGTGTCCCGCAGGAGGTGCGCCAGTTTGCGCCCCTCATCCACGATGCTGATGCAGGGGCGGATGTGGGGCACGTGCCTGGCCAGTGCGTCATCCACGACGGGTTCACCGCTGACCACCAGAAGGTCAGCGGGCAACCGGCCTTTGCGCTTCATTTCCAGCAGGCAGTCGAGCGCGATGCGCGTGCGACAGATGACCGCGGTGGGGACATCGTCCTCTGTGAACAGGCGACGGACCGCCATTTCCGCCAGCTCCTTGTTCATGGGAACACTGCGCACCTTCAAAGCGCCGGGAGCAAGGTTGGCCCGCATCACGGCCGAGGTGATCTCGTCAAGCATGTGATCATCACCCAGCCCGCGCTGATCGCGCAGCAGCACGGCTATTCGATGCCGTTGTTGTGACAGCACGTAATCAATCATCAGCCGTCCCACCTTGTGCTGATCAAGATCCAACGAGGAAAGGGTGCGTCGCCCCAGATAGGGCGTGCCCAGAACCACGGCCGGCAGTTCAAGATTCTGGAAGGTGACCTGGATTTCCGCGGACTTGACCGCCAGCACGAAGGCAGCACGAATGGCCTGCTGCTGCACGTTGCGAATCAGTCGCTCGACAAAGCGCGGACCCTGATCCTCGGGCACGAACGTGATCTGCGTCGCCACGTCGCCCATTTCCTCCACCAAGCCGGTGATGATCTGATGGATGCGCGATCGCTCCGCGATGAAGTAGCTGCGATGGACAAGAAGGTGAACGACGTCCAGTGAGGTTTCAGGGGCGTCGATCACGGCGCGCTCTCCGATGAATGTGCCCAGTTTGCGGCTGCGCACCAGCACCTGACGCCGGGCCAGATGCTGCAGCGCCTTGTTGGCGGTGCCTTTGGCGACACCGAGAACCTGTGCCACCTCCTCCGTGGTCAGATAGCGATCCCCCGCCCGCAGGCCGCGCTGTTGAATATCGCGCCGGATCATGTCGGGAAGACTGACCGTCCGCGATGGGGAAAGGTCGAAGGCCATCGGGGATCAATATATCAAATTAAAACTAATGTGTCAAATATAGTTTCCTATTTCTTTTTTGGTGATATAATGTGTTCCAGCTTGGACTTGGGCGCGGCCGGTCAATGCCCTCTTGGAAAGGTTTGAAATGACACGCAAGCACTGGAAAGGTCTGATGGTCGCCCCCCTGACGCCGATGGATCGGCAAGGAAGAATCGACCCGGAGCAAACGCAACGTCTGGCAAAAGTGCTGCTGGCGCGGGGGGCGCAGGGTTTCTATGTCTGCGGCTCGACCGGTGAGGGTATGCAATTGACCCTGGATGAACGGATGCGCCTGGCTGAGCAATGGCGAGCCCTGACGCCCGATGATCTGCCGCTGATCGTTCACGTGGGCCACGCCTGTCTGGAAGACAGCCGGGCGCTGGCGCAGCACGCATTGCAGATCGGCGCGGATGCGATCTCGGTGGTGGGGCCGCGGCACGTGCCGGTTCGCAAGCTCGATCTGCTTGTCTCTTTTGCAGCCGTCACGGCTCAGGCGGCCCCGCAGTTGCCTTTTTTCTACTACTTCAATGGTCCACTGCCGAGCCTGACGCACAAGGCCATCGACTTCTTTTCCCTGGCCTCACAGCGCATCCCCAGCCTGGGCGGGATCAAATTCACGCATCACGACCTGATCGACCTGAATCAGTGTTTGCAGTTCGCCGGCGACCGATACGATGTTCTCTTCGGCCTCGACGAAATACTGCTGCCGGCCCTGAGCCTCGGGGCGAGCGTGGCAGTCGGCGGCACCTACAACCTGTTACTGCCCATCGCCCGACAAGTGACAACCGCGTTTCATGCCGGCCGCCTGGAGGAAGCGCGGGCGGCGCAACGTCGGCTCAACGAGGCGGTCTTTGTCATCCAGCGTTTCGGCGGCATCTCCGCACTCAAGTGCGCGATGCAATTGATCGGCGTTGATTGTGGCCCAGCCCGCCCGCCGCTGCCTTCATCTGACCAATCACAGCAGGAGCAGTTGATTCGGGATCTGTCACCGCTGATCGCCGACATTATTGATTTTTCGGGTGATGACGCCGATGTGCAGTCCGTGGCCCCCGCGGTCCACACATCCTCGCCGCGTCCTGTGGTTGCCGCAAAAGAGCCGCACCGTCAGGGTTTGTAACCATCAGGCTCGCGCAACAGCGGAGGCACCACCACGTGCAACGGGTCCGGTTTCTGCCCCGAGGCCAGTTCCGTAAGCAGTCGGCCGACGGTTCGACCTTCTTCTTCCGCATTCAATTCCGACTGGATGTAAGGCAGCGGCGGATCACCCTGCTCCGCGGTCGCAGGCAGATCGCCACCCATGATCACCAGCAGATCCTTGCCGATCTTCAGCCCCAGTTCATCGGCCGCCTGTCGCAGAGCGGGTAGCGCCACACTGGGGCGAACGATGATGGCGGTGGGGTGAATCTTGTGATGCAGCAGCTCGCGCACGGTCAGCAGAGCTGAGTCGGTATCAAGCGGCATGCTGCGCACCAGCAGGTTGCCCGGCTTCAGCCGTGCCTTCATCGCCCCGGCCGTAATGTGATCCAGCATCACGTCGTCGCCATAGCCGCGCCTCTGGCGCATGAGCACCGCAATGCGTTCGTGGCCGCGCTTGAGTACGTACTCGATCAGCATGCGGCCGGTCTCGCCCTGGTCGAGATCCAGTGACGCCAGCGACTGACCGATGGGATAAGGCGTGCCCAGCACCACGGTGGGCAGCTTGCTGTTCTGAAACAGCATCTGAATCTGCGGCGACTTGGCTGCCACCACGAAACCGCAGTTGACGCCGCTGGATTCAGCAAAGCGAATCAGGCGCTCGGTATATTGCACATCCTGCTCGTCGGGAACGAAGCTGAGCTGGACGGATGAATGGTTAAGCGACTCGACCAGGCCGGTGACGATCTGCTCGATGCGCTTGCGTTCGGTGAGGAAGTAGCGGCGGTGAATGAGCAGATGCACCAGTTCGAGAATCGGCTGGCCACCGGTGGGAGCCTTGGCGCCGATGTACGTGCCGAGCTTGCGGTTACGGACGAGAACCTGACGGTGTGCCAGGTCGCGCATCACCTTGTTGGCGGTACCCTTGGCCACGCCGAGCATGGCGGCCGTTTCTTCCGTGGTCAGGTAGCGGTCACCCGGACGTAAATTCCTTTGGCGAATGTCTTTACAGATAAAGTCCGCGAGTCGGTCCAGGCTGGATTGTCGCATCGCAGACAGGGTCATGGGTTAAAAATATCAAGAGTTGACTATTGAGGCAATAAATTGTTTGTGGACGAACAAACGGGCTGATCAGACTTAAGTTGAGCGGCCAATCCATGCCTCCCGACGCCGTTCGCAACTCACCCATTAGTTCGTGTCCCGAATCTTTGTAGCGTGCCGTTGGGTGCCACGGTCGCGTGTCGGCAGTGCCTGGTTCCCTGCACGGCCGACGCGCGGACGTGGCGCCCGCTACAGCAACATGGGATGCGCACCAGGGCGTACATGCGGCGCTACTCCGCAATGCAACGTGACGCAAAGCCTGCCACTCGGCGTCCAACAACTGTTAGACAAATATTGCTTGACACTCCAACACATTCGCTTTGACTTGGCAATTGTGCATCGATAGCGTAATCGGTCGGTTCGGTGGTTGCGGCCGCTCCAAGCCTCCAGGCCTCGGACGGCCTGCAGGAGCGCTTCATATGACACCGACTACAACCAATCGGCGAGAGTTTCTTCAATTCGTGGGTGCCGGCCTGACCGCCCTGGCGCTGCCCGTTACCTCGGCCTCCGCAGCGCCGGGTGACGCCCCGGTTGCCGCGGTCCAGGCGCAGGCGGCTGAACATCTGCCCGCCGCGATCGGCAAACCCAACATCGTTTTCATCTACACCGACGACGTGGGCCTGGGCAACATCAGTTGCTACGGGGCTGACAACTTCAAAACGCCGAACATCGATGCCCTGGCTTCCACCGGCACGCGCTTCGAATACTGTTACGCCACGCCGCTGTGCGGTCCGTCACGTTGCCAGACGCTCACCGGCCGCTATCCCTTCCGCACCGGGCTCAACGGCAATCATGTTCCCAACGCCATTGCGCCTGATAAAGAAGTGATGATCCCCACCGTGCTCAAAGCGGCCGGCTACGTCACCGCCCAGGTCGGCAAGTGGGGACAGATGTCCCTGGGGCCGGCCGAATGGGGCTTCGATGAATACCTGGTCTATCGCGGCAGCGGTCGCTACTGGCGCGATCAGACTTCCACCTACGTCCAGAACGGCGAAACCAGGGATCTGCCTGAAGATGTTTACCTGCCCGACCTGATGCACGATTTTCTGGTTGACTTCATGACTCGCCACAAGGATCGGCCGTTCTTCATCTACTATCCCATGTCGCACATGCACGGCCCCATCGTGCCCACGCCCGACAGCAAGCCCGGCGGCGATCGCTATACCGAAAACAACGACTACATGGACAAGCTGGTCGACAAACTGGTGGACGATCTGGATCGCCTGAACCTGCGCGAGCGGACGGTGATCGTGTTCACCGGCGACAACGGCACCGCCATGGCCGCTGCCACCAAGGCCACCGTGGACGGCCGCCGGCTCAGCGGTCAAAAGGGGAGCATGCTGGAAGGCGGCAGCCGTGTGCCGCTGATCGTCAACTGGCCCGGCGTCACCCCGGCCGGCGCGGTCAACCACGACCTGACCGACTTCAGCGACTTCATGCCCACCTTCGCCGAGTTGGCCGGGGCTGCCCTGCCGCAGGATCGCATCATCGACGGCCAGAGTTTCGCTTCACAGATCAAAGGCCAGGCAGGCCATCCCCGCACATGGGTCTATGTCGAGCTGAACGGCAAGTCCTACGTCCGCGATACCCGCTGGAAGCTGACCAACACCGGCGAGATGTTCGATCTGACCAACGCGCCCTTTGAGGAAATCCCCGTACCCAACGACACCACCGACGCCGGCGCCATCGCAGCCCGCCGGTCACTGCAGCAGATCCTCGACCAGCATCCCGCGGCAGCCGCCGGCAAAGAGCCCGACAATTCAAACGCAACACCCAGGAAGAAAAAGAAAAAAGCCGACCCGACTGCTGAGCAGAACGATTGATCGTCCGCAACGTGCTCCGTCACAATGGCTCGCGGCTGAAGACCAGATTTGCCGGCAATCGGTGTCACGCGGGATCAGGTGTTGACAATTCAACTTTGTGCGGCAGTGTGGCTTGTCGCGCGATGTAGAACAAGACGGGGTAGAGCAGCAGTTCAGCGATGAAGCTGGTCGCCAGCCCGCCGATCATGGGCGCGGCCAGGCGGCGCATGGTGTCCGCCCCGGCCCCGCTGGCCCACAGCAGCGGAAACAGTCCGATGAACGTCGTCATCACGGTCATCGTCTTGGGACGGATGCGCTGTACAGCACCATCCTGAATCGCGTGCCAGAGATCGGTCGTGTTGTTCATGCGCCCCTCGGTCTTGAACCGCTCGTAGCTGTGGTCCAGATAGAGCAGCATGACCAGGCCGGTCTCAGCATCCAGTCCCGCCAGGGCAATCACGCCGACCCAGACCGCCAGCGACAGGTTGTACCCGAGCAGGTAGAGCAGCCAGGTCGCACCGACGAGACTGAACGGCACCGCGAGCAGGACGATACCGACGCGCAGCCAACTCCGGGTCGCCATGTACAACAGCAGCAGGATCAGCACACCGGCCATCGGAACGACCACCATCAGGCGCTGACGAGCAGCCTGCATGTATTCGTACTGCCCGGACCAGACGATGGAGTATCCGGCTGGCAGATGGACCTGATTGGCCACGGCCCGCTGTGCGTTTTTCACGTAGGTGCCCACATCCAGCCCGGCGATGTCCACGAACACCCAACTGGTCAAACGAGCATTTTCGCTCTTGACCATGGGCGGGCCTTTGTGGATCTGGATATCCGCCAGTTGACCAAGCGGGATCTGCGCACCACTTCCGGGGGCGGCGACCAGCGTCTGGCGCAGGGCTTCGATGTTGTCGCGCAGTTCGGACGGATAGCGCAGGTTAACGGGGTAGCGTTCCAGGCCCTCGACGGTCCAGGTCACATTCATGCCGCCCAGCGCGGACATGATGGTCTCCTGCACGTCGCCGACGGTCAGGCCGTAGCGGGCGATCTGCTCGCGGTTGATCTTGATGTCGAAATAGTTGCCGCCCACGCTTTTTTCAGGAAACGCGCTGATGGTGTAGGGACTGGTGGCGGGCGCGGTCTTGATCACGTTGGCGATCCGGCTGGACAGGTCGGCCAGCGTGTGCAGGTCGGGGCCCATGACCTTGATGCCGACGGGCGTCTTGATGCCGGTCGAGAGCATGTCGATGCGCGTTTTGATGGGCATGGTCCAGGCGTTGGTGACCCCCGGCAGATTCAGCGCATCGTTGAGGCCGGGCACGTGGATCGGCTTATCGCCACTTCCGGGGGCGGGCAGGTCATAGCCGTAAACCAGTTGATCCGTCGTGATCGGGCGACCATCGACCTGTCGCCACTGTGACTTATCTCGCTTCAGAACAATCGTTGTTTCGATCATGTTCAGCGGCGCGGGGTCGGTGGCGGTGTCAGCCCGGCCGATCTTGCCGAAGACGGTTTCCACCTCGGGGAACTGCTTGATGAGCTTGTCGGTCTGCTGCAACAGTTCGCGGGCCTTGGTCATGCTGATGCCCGGGTCGGTGGTGGGCATGTAGAGCAGATCGCCTTCCTCCAGCGGCGGCATGAACTCGCTGCCTAGATGCCGGAAGGGGATCCACGTTGCCGCCACAAGCGCAATCGCCGCCAGCACGGTCAGCCAGCGATACTGCATCACGAACACGAAAAACGGCTGATAGATTTTCTGCAATAGCACGCTGATCGGATTTCGCCGTTCACTGAGGATGCGGCCGCGAATGAAATAGACCATCAGCACCGGAATGATGGTGATCGCCAGCACGGCCGCCGCGGCCATGGCGAAAGTCTTGGTGTACACCAGCGGGCGAAACAGCCGCCCCGACTGCTCGCCCAGCACGAAGATCGGCAAAAAGCTGACCGTGATGATGAGCAAACTGAAGAACAACGTGGGCCCGACCTCAGCCGCAGCTTCGCCGATGACGCTGATGCGCTCGCCCGCCTTCGGCTGGCGCCCGTGCTGCTGCTTGAAGCGCTCCAGGTTCTTGTGCGCGTTCTCGACCATGACGATGGAGGAATCGACCATGACGCCGATGGAAATCGCAATGCCGCCCAGCGACATGATGTTGGCGTTGATGCCCAGGATGTACATGATCGCCAGCGTGGCCAGCACACCCGTCGGCAGCACGAACGCCGCCACCAGGGCGCTGCGGATGTGTAACAGAAAGATCACGATCACCAGTGAAACGACGACCACCTCCTCGATCAGCGTGTGCTTGACCGTGTGGATCGCCCGCTCGATCAGGTCGGAGCGGTCGTAGGCCACGCGGATGGCGACGCCGGGGGGCAGACCTTTCTCCAGGTCAGCCAGCCGGGCCCGCACGCGCTCGATGGTGGCCCGGGCGTTTTCACCGAAGCGCATGACGATGATGCCGCCGACCACCTCACCCTCACCGTTCCAGTCGGCAATGCCGCGGCGGATCTCCGGGCCTTCGCGGACTTCCGCCACGTCGCGCAGATAGATCGGCGAACCCGCGCTGTTAGCCCCCAGGGAGATGGATTGCAGGTCGCCGAGCACATTGCCGTTTTCCCCGAGGTAGCCCAGGCCGCGCACCATGTATTCGGTTTCGCTCTGCTCGATGAGTCGGCCGCCCACGTCCAGGTTCGAGCGCTGGATCGCCATCTTGACGTTGCTCAGCGGCATGTCGTACGCCAACAGCTTCCGCGGATCCACGACGACCTGATACTGCTTGACGAATCCGCCGACGGGCGCTACTTCGCTGACGCCTTCCACCGCGGTCAGCTCGTAGCGCAGGTACCAGTCCTGCAGGCTGCGCAGTTTGGCCAGGTCAACGTCCGGGCTATGCAGCGGTTTGCCGTCGATCGGACAGACTTGCGTGTCATCACTGTAGATGACGTGCGGATGATCGGGGCAGAATTTGCCGGTGGTCAGGACATATTCATAAATCCACCCTACGCCGGTGGCATCCGGACCCAGTTGCGGCGATATGCCCAGCGGCAAGCGCGAGGAAACGGTGTTGAGCTGCTCCAGCACGCGCGAGCGGGCCCAGTACAGATCGGTGCCGTCCTCGAAGATGATGTAAACGAAGGACGAGCCGAACATGCTGTAGCCGCGCACCACCTTGGCGTAAGGCACAGCCAGCATGGCGGTGGTCAGCGGGTAAGTCACCTGGTCTTCGACGATCTGCGGGGCCTGGCCGGGGTATTCCGTGCGGATGACCACCTGCACGTCGGAGAGATCGGGGATGGCGTCGATGGTGATGTGTCGTCCCGCCCAGATGCCGCCGGCAATCAGGAAGACGGTCAACAGCAGCACCATCGCGCGGTTATGGACGCACCATTGGATGAGTTTGGCGACCATGCTTACCGTTCCCCGCCTGTCACCGGCAACGCCTCGCGCTCATCGAAGCACTCGAGCATCTTTGACCCGAAGTAGGGATTGCGCACATCGCCGGCCCCCTGCAGCCAGATCGTGCCGCCCTGGCCCTGGCGATACATCGGGCAGTGCAGCGCCTGCACCTCGCGCCCGAAGCTCGGCGGCACACCCGTGGCCATCAACAATGTCTGCAGCGCGGTGCTCAACTCCGCAAACTGCAAACGCGCGTCAGCCAGGTCCGTGGTGTCGATCATCTTGAGCGCATTGGCGCGGGCGGTGGCGATCGCATCCTGGTGCTTGTGCCAGAAATGCGGATCGGCGGGCATGTCGAGCGCGACCAGCTTGTCGAGCACTTCGGCCAGCGGCTGCGCGTGGGCGGCAACCCCTTGCGTCTTATCCTCGGCCAACAGATCGGCGATGGCCAGGTAATGCTCCAGCGCCGTGTCGATCGCGGCAGCCACCGGCGGCGGCAGTTGATTCAACTGGCTCGCACCGGCGACTTGCGCCTCAGCCCGCTGATTGGAGGCTTGGTCGCCCTTGATCATCTTGGCCAGGGCTTCGCGGATTTTCGATTCCGAATCGAGCAGGAATTCACCGGAGGTCACGACCATCTCGCCGGGCTTGAGGCCGGTGATGATCTGAATCATGTCATCGCCGGTCTCGATGCCGAGCTTCACATCGCGCGGCTCGAACTTGCCTTCGCCGCGGCTGACGAACGCCACCTGCCGTTCACCGGTGTCGATCACCGCCGAGCGGGGCGCGAGCGTGGCTTCCGCAGCCAGCGTGTTATGCAGCTCTACGTTGGCGAACATGCCGGGCTTGAGCAGACCCTGGGGATTTTCAAACTCCAGCCGCACCTGTACCTCGCGCGTTTTGGTGTCCAGGTAGGGATAGATGTAAATCACCTTGCCCTCGAACGTCTGGCCGGGGATGTAGGCCAGCGACATCGTCGCTTCCTGGCCCACCTGCACGTAGGGCAACTGGTATTCGTACAGCGTCACCATGACCCAGACCCGCGACAGGTCGGCGATGCGAAAGACGCGCATGCCGGGATCGACTTTCAGGCCCTCGTTGGCGTTCTTGTCGATGACCACGCCGGTGTACGGGCTGCGGATGGTCATGGTTTTCGATGGTGAGCCGGCCTTGCCCAGCTCGTCGATCTGATCGTCGGTGATGTCGAAAAACTCCAGCCGCGTACGGGCGGCATCGAGCAGATTGCTCGCGCCCTTGGCCGCTTCGGGAGCATTCGGCGAACCGATCTGTCCCTTGTTCTTCAGGGCCAGCAGGTATTCCTCCTGCGCGGCATAGAGCTGCGGAGCGTACAGATCGAACAGCGGCTCGCCCGCCTTCACGCCGGCGCCGACAAAATCGACGTGCAGCTTTTCAATCCAGCCGGATACCTTGATGTTCACATCGCGCACGGTCTGTTCGTTGTAGTCCACCGTGCCCACCGTGTTGATCGTGCGGGTCAGCGGGCCGGTGGTCACCGGCGCGATGCGCACGCCCATGTTCTGCACCACCACCGGATCGATGGCGATCTCGCCGGTGAACTTGTCCGGGTCGATCGGCGTCAGTTCCATGTGACAGATGGGGCAATCGCCCGGATGAGGCAGGATCACCCAGGGGTGCATGCCGCAGGTGTAGTACTGCACGTGGCCCGACTCATTGCTTTGATTGCCGTGCTCGTGTCCGAACCCGATCCATCGGCTGGCCAGACTCATCGCGCCGCGCACCGGGCCGGTGAATGTCGCGCCCAGCAGCAGCGCCGCCAGCGCCACGATGCACAACATCACCAACGTCTGCCAGCGCATCGCCTTGGGGGGTTGCGTCTGATTCATGGTGCAGCCTCCACGCTTGCCCGCGGCACGTCGCCGCCGACCGCCAACTCCAGATCCGCCACCGCCTGCTCCATCTCGGACAAGGCCCGGTGGTTCATCAACTGGTAATTGAGCAGCTTCCGCCAGTTGTCCACCAGCGTGAGAAAGTCCACGCTTCCCGCCTGGTAACCGCTGCTGGAAGCGTCCACCGCCTGCTGCGCCTGCGGCAGAATGACATCTCGAAACAGTTCCACCAGCTTCTGCTGGGCTTCAACTTTCAGATAAGCATCCTGCACCGCAAACGCGACGCGGTTGTTCTGCGCGGTCAGGTCCGCGACGTTCTCCAGCAGCCCCGAGGTCGCCTCGCGCTCGGCGGCATCGTATTTTTCGTTCCAGATGGGCAGGTTGATGCCGAACCCGAACCACCACTGATCGCGCCCGTTGGCCGCCATGGAAAGTCCCTTGTCGTCCACCACGTTGTAGGTGGCGCTGACGGTCAGGTCGGGCCGGCGGTTAAGCCGGGCGAGTTTGCGCTGCTGGCGCGATTGCTCGATGCGTTCGTGAATCTTGCGCAGTGAGGGATTCTGCCGGGCGGCTTGAGCCAGCAGCGAGTCCAGTTGCGTCGTGACCCGTTCCAGTTCGATGGCCCTGGGCTCCGGCAATGCCGCATCCACCGGGCGGTCCATCAACTGGTTGAGCATCCCGCGGGCTGAGGCCTGGCGCTGGGTGAGCACCACCAACTCGTTGTCGAGATTGCTCAATTCGACCGATGCCCGCAGCACGTCTGTCTGGCTGCGCGTGCCGGCTTTGTATTCAGTCTGGGCGATCTGCTGCAACTGCGAAAGCAATTCGCGGCTGTCGCGCGTCGTGGCGATGGCCTGCGTGGCGAAGTAATAACTCCAGTAGGTTCGCCGGGTGTCGGCCGCGACCTGGAGGCGCGTCTGCTCAAGCTCCGCGCTGGCCATGGCCACATCCTGCTCGGCGATGCGGCCGCGCGCGTCCCGTTTGCCCGGGAACGGCAGCTTCTGACTCAGGCTGCTCATCAGCCCAACCTGGCCCGCCGCCGTCTCCGCCATCTGCCCGACCGGAGCCACCTGCAACATCGGATCGTCCAGCGAAGTGACCTGCGGCACGCGCGCTGCGAGCCTTTCAACGCGGCGCCGGGCGGCGAGGATGGACGGATTGCGCTGCAGCGCGATGCGAACGTAATCCTCGGGGCCGGCAGCGGTCAGATCCACAGTCGGGTCCGGCACAGCGTCCGTTGCCTCAGCCGGACGGCTGTGCAACGTTTGCGAATCCGGCGCCTGCCACGCCTGATACGTTGCATCGTCCAGCGGCGAACTGCTGCACGCTCCGAGCAACAGGACAAGACCCGCCAACGGCATGCAGGCGTTAATCGTTGTCATCGTGATCTTCATGTTCACCGTGTTCTTTGCGCTCGTGTGATCGGCCGTGTTCAACGTGACCATGTTCTTCGGCCTGCGCGCCTTCATGTTCCCCGTGCTCCGACTCGTGGTTGAGCTTGGCCAGGTAGTGGGCCGGGTTTCTCTCGAATGCCGCGCGACAGTGCGAACAGCAGAAGCGCACCAGACGGTTGCCGATGAGGTAGTCGATGGGCTTACCCATCTCGCTGAGCTTTTCACCTGAGACCAGGCAGGTATCCATCGGGTACTCCGGCGTCTGCTGCTCGATGACGGCCGCGTTGATCTGATCGAGATACCTGGCGGGGTCTTTCTTGAACGTGGCGACGCAGGCCGGACAGCAGAAGCGCACCAGGCGGTTGCCGTAGACGAAGTCAACCGGCTTGCCCATGTCGCCGCCGAGCTTCTCACCCGACACCACGCAGGTATCCAGCGGGTACAGCGGCGTCTGCTGCTCAATGATCAACTGGTCCACCTTGGGCAGATAGGCATCGGGGTCTGCCTTGAACTTGTCAGCATTCTTCTTGTCGGCGAAGTGCAATTCCCGGCCATCATGCAACAAGACGACCGGCTGCTTGATGTTGCTCAGATCCTCCCCCGTCACCGGGTCCACGCTCAGCGGATAGACATCGCCCACCCGCCCGGCCGGTTCACCTTTCTTCTGCTGCGGCTGCTGGGCCCGGGCTGAGACGGTCAACCCCAACATCACCAACAGGGCTGTGGAACACACCAACTGCATCTTGCGTCGAGACATCATCGAACTCCTTGTTTGTCTGATAGACCGATCCGGGGCGGGGCGGCACAGCCGTCGCCTCAATGTCCAGAACGCAAAAAGGCAGCCTCGAGGTTCCATGAGCCCGAAAAATATCCGCCGACCGCCGGGCCCTGCGGCTGCGACGTGCGAGTCTGTGAAGCCGGGCCGCATTTTTGTCAGAATGTGGCTGCGGTTGGAACCCGGCAACTCCTCAGACTCGTTTAGAAAGGCGGAACGAATGAGTTCGGGGCCGATCAGCGAGGCCCAGGCCGAGCGGTTCAGGCGGTTGGTGTGGCCCATGCTGGACGTGGTGCTGCGCACCGCCCAGTGCCTGACGCGCCGCGCCGACGAGGCTGAGGATCTGGCCCAGGAAGCGATGGTCAAAGCCATGCGGGCAATCGATTCTTACCAGGACGACACGAACCTCAAGGCGTGGCTGCTGACCATCCTTCGCCGCACGCACATCGACCGCCTCCGGGCCGCTCAGCATCAGCCCAAATCGCTGTCCATGGAAGATCGTGATTGGGAGGACACGAGTGGGCGAGTCGCCGGCGAACAGGATCAGCAGTGGGGCGAGCCCGAGGAATTGATGAATCGGTTGGAGGACGAAGCGGTCATCGATGCCATGAAGCAGTTACCCGAGGACATCCGCTGGACGCTGTTGTTGACCGATGTCGAGCAGTTGGATCACGTGGAAGCAGCGGCGGTGCTGGACGTTGCGGTCGGCACGATCAAGAGCCGCGCCTCGCGCGGACGCGCCATGCTGCGCGATCGCCTTTACGAAGTCGCCCGCCGTCGCGGCTGGGTCGGCGCAGCGGGGAGGGTGTCGGGATGAACACGCACGATCAGGACAGATTGGATCGCGCCACCACCGCCCGCCTGGCCAGGCTGGGCAATCGGCCGGTGGATACATCCGCGTTGAAACACAAGCTCGACCATGTGCTTCAGGAGCAGACCGCCGGTGATGCTGCGCCTTCACGCTCATGGCGTCTGGCCGCATGGTGGCGGCCGATCACCTCCATCGCGGCCGTATTGCTGATCGCGATGTCGGTTGTCTGGCTGATGCTGGAAGGCGGCACAACCACCGCTGAGGCAGCGCCCGCCGATTTGGCCCGCATCTATCAGGAAGTAACCAGCGGCCGCACGCCGAACCTGGAAGTCTCCAGCGTAAAGGAAGCCAACCGGCTGCTGTCGGATCAGGCCAGGGGCATCGTGCCGATCCCCGAGTTGCCCGGCCAGTTGCAGTCCTGCTGCCTGCAGCAACACGCCGGCACCATGTTGACCTGCGCCCTGATCAATCGTGACGGCCAGCGCATCGCCGTGGTGATGGCCGACGGCGCCAAACTCCACTCACCCAAAGGCCAACGGATCGAACGCGCCGGCCGACAGTTCATCTTCCACACCACCAACGGCATCAACATGGTCATGGCCCACGAGGGCGACCGCTGGCTGTGCGTGATGGGTGATGCGGGGGTCGAAACACTGGTCGAAGTGGCGGCCGACATCCAGATGTAATGCCAGAGACTCGCGCCGTTGGAGGTACGTCGAACATGTCATTGGCAATCACGCGGATACTGTTGCTCAGTGCGATCATCCTGATGACAGGTGCTGCGAAAGCCGTCGAACAGCCCGCGACCGGCAGCGATCCCGCCTGGCGCTTGCTTTTTTCCAACGCAGAAGACGTAACGGACACCTGGGGCAAGTTGAGCTTCGGCGTAACCTCGCTGCACAAGATCCACGAATACGCCAATCCGGGGTTCAACATCATCTATGCCGAGCCGGCCGACGACGGAGCGTGGACGGTTTTCGGGTTCAGCATTCCCGCTGACAGCTTCGAAAAGCCGCGTTCGTGGAAGCTTGTTCGAGCCAGCACCCGCGACGCCAGAACTTTTGACAACATCGAAACCGTGTTTGAGTCGCCCACGGACCTGTGGGCCAACAACGTTGCCTTCGCCTACAACCCGGATGCAAAGGAATACATGTTGCTGAACCTGCGGGTGGTGGATTTCGGGTTCCAATACACCGCCCACTTCAGCGCGGACGGCCGGCACTGGCAGGCGGGTGAGAACAACCCGATGTTCTACGACGGCGACGCCATCAGCCTGTTCTGGAGTCCCGTGCTGCATCGCTTCATCTGTGTCAGCAAAAGTCTGCAACCGTGGCCCAAGCATCTGCCCGACCACGGCGGCAAGACGCCGTCGCTGCACGATGATGCGAGGCGCGATCGGCGGGTGCTGGTGTTCCGCTCCAGCCCGGATGGCCGGCACTGGGATCCGGATGTTTCCATGAACGATGTGTGGAACCGGCTGAACCAGAAGGCCAGCATCCCCGAAGCGTTTCTCACCATGCCTGACGCCGACGATCCGCCGGACCTGGAGTTCTACAGCGGCAACGGTTTCTGGTACTACGATCGCGCCTACCTGATGGTGCTCAACTACGCCGCCAGTCCCCTGCTGCCGAACAAGCATGGGCCGCACCTGGACACCGAGTGGTGGCTCAGCCGCGACGGCCTGCACTGGCAGCGACCCTATCGTGACGGCGTCAATGCCCTGGGCGATATCTTCCCCGACATGTCGCGCATCGAAAACAACCCCATGGTCATCGACGGCCAGATCCTCTTTCAGTGCGGCAACTGGATCATCGGCATGCCGCGCGATCGCTTCAGCTACGTCACCGCCCGGGCCAACGCGGAGTTCACCACACAACCGTTCGTCATGCCCGAGACCGGCCTGCTGCTGAATGCCGCGGTCCCCTCGCCGCCGCGACCTTTTGCCACCCGACCCGGCGCCAGCTACATCATGGCCGCCCTGTTGGATGAGCAGGGCCAGGTCATCCCCGGCTACGAAAAGGAAAAGTGCCCGATCGAAAACACGGACCGCATCGACATTCCCCTGTCATGGGGCCAACCCGTCACAGCGCTGGCCGGGCAGACTGTCAAGCTTCGCTTCTTCCTGCGCAGCGCCAACATCTATGCGGTGACCGCCGCGCCGTAAGCTGCCCGGGATTCACACACTTGATTCAAATGCTCGCGGCCCCGGCTCACAGCGGGTGCGACGCAATGCTTCATGCGCCCGCATCTTCCCCGGCTGCCGCACAACCGACGGCCAACGCCGAGCAATCCTGCAATCGATCGCCCAGTGCCGCCGGGCAAACCTCGCAATGCTGCACGACATCGTCCAGGGCCTCGGCGCGGAATCGCTCGATCACCACGTTGAGCCACGGTTGACCGAAGTACCGGGCCAGACTGCCCAGCGTGATCACATCGGGAACCAGCAGATCACCCACCAGGGCGCAGGCGGATCCGACCGCCAGGGCATTCTGGCGCACGACTTCCATCGCATCGCGATCGCCTTGGGCTGCCAGCGCCGACAACTGCGGCCCAGTGGGCGGTTGTTCCGCCCAGCGCTTGGGGAAGCACCAGGCTGCCAGACCGGGCAGACTGTTGCCGGCCGCGAACGCCTCGAAAGAACCCGCCTTGTTGAATGCGGTGGGACCATCAGCGCGATAACGGATGTGGCCGAGCTCGGGACTGCGCCCGCGCCCTCCGTGATAAGCTCGCCCATCGATGACCAGACCAAAACCAAAGCCCGATCCGCAGGTCAGGTACGCCACTCTCGATCGCCCCCGTCCCGCGCCCCACATCCACTCCGCCAAGGCGCAGGCCACCGCATCGTGCTCGATCCGCGCCGCCAGGCCGAACTTCTCCCGGATCAACTGCTGCAGGGGAATCGCATCCCAGCCCGGCAGGTGGGGCGGCGAATCCACCACGCCGTCGCGCACATTCAGCGGCCCACCGATGGGAACACCGATGCCCGCGAACTTGTCGATGCCGCCGAATCGCTCGACCAGCTCACTGCCGTGCCGGCAGAGCGCATCGATCATCGCCTCCGGGCCGCGTTGAACATCCGATGGCCACTGCAGGCGATCGCGCACCTGGCCATAGCGGTCACCCACCAGCGCGGCACACTTGGTGCCCCCGACATCCAAGCCCAGGATCAGTCGATCGTCAGCGAATGCGTGAGGACGGGTGATGGGCGATGACGTGGCCAAGGCTGCGTGCTCCGGGGCGCTATCAAAGCGAAAACCGTCCAACACTTTACAGAAGACCAACCCCACCGCACAGCGCGGCAGCGGGGCGCGTTTCGTTGTGCCCAGCCCGGCTGTGCGATATAAACCACTGGCCGATCCCATCAGACACATCCAACAGGAAAGGGACGCCATGTTCAACGGAGTATTTCAGGTTCCGCAACCCGTGAACGAGCCGGTGCTCAACTACGCCCCGGGCAGCCCCGAGCGGCAACAGATCAAGGCCACGCTCAAGCACATGCTCAGCGAACAGGTGGATGTGCCGATGTTCATCGGCGGCAAAGAGGTGCGCGACGGCAAGCTGACCGAGATGCGCTGCCCGCACGATCACCATCACGTGCTCGGCCGCTATCACCAGGGCAACGCCCTCTACGTCGAACAGGCGATCAAAGCCGCCAACGCCGCCCGGCCCGAGTGGTCGCGCATGCCGTGGGACGCCCGGGCCATCGTCTTCCTCAAGGCTGCCGAACTGCTGGCCGGCAAGTATCGCCAGACGCTCAATGCCGCCACCATGCTCAACATGAGCAAAACCCCGCACCAGGCGGAGATCGACTCGGCCTGCGAGCTGATCGACTTCTGGCGCTTCAACCCGCACTTCATGCAGGAGGTTTACGGCGATCAACCACTGTCAACCAAAGGCGTGCTCAACTACATGGAACACCGCCCGCTCGATGGCTTCGTCTTCGCCCTGACGCCGTTCAACTTCACCTCCATTGCCGGCAACCTGCCCACCGCACCGGCCCTGATGGGCAACACCGTGGTGTGGAAGCCCGCCTCCAGCGCCGTGCTGCCCGCCTACTACATCATGAAAATCCTCGCCGAGGCCGGCCTGCCCCCGGGCGTGATCAACATGGTGCCCGGCTCCGGCCCCATCATCGCGCCGCCCGCGCTCGACCACGTTGACCTCGGCGGCATCCACTTCACCGGCAGCACGCACGTCTTCTCCACCATCTGGCTCGCCGTCGGCTCCGACATCCGCAAGTACACCGCCTATCCCCGCATCGTGGGCGAGACCGGCGGCAAGGACTTCATCTTCGCCCACGCCAGCGCCGATCCCGCCGCCCTGGCCACCGCCCTGGTCCGCGGCGCTTTCGAATATCAGGGACAGAAATGCTCAGCCGCCTCCCGCGCTTACATCCCCGACAACCTCTGGCCTGATGTCCAGCAGCGCATCCTCGGAGACATGGCTCACATCAAAATGGGCGACGTCACCGACTTTCGCACCTTCATGGGGGCCGTGATCGACGCCAACGCCTTTGCCACCATCAGCGGCTACATCGACTTTGCCAAGAGCAGCCCCGACATGGACATCCTCCGCGGCGGCAAGTGCGATGACGCCAAGGGCTACTTCATCGAACCCACCGTCGTCGTGAGCAAGGATCCCAAGTCGAAGCTGATGAGCGAAGAGATCTTCGGCCCCGTGCTGACGATCTATGTCTATCCCGAAAACGAATACGAGCAGACGCTCAAGCTGTGTGACCAGACTTCGCCCTACGCCCTGACCGGCTCGATCTTCGCCCTCGATCGCAAAGCCATCGTGCGGGCCATGGACGCCCTGCGTCACGCGGCCGGCAACTTCTACATCAACGACAAACCCACCGGCGCCGTGGTCGGTCAGCAGCCCTTCGGCGGCAGCCGGGCCTCGGGCACCAACGACAAGGCCGGCAGTTGGCTCAACCTCGAGCGCTGGGTCACCCCGCGCACCATCAAGGAAACCTTCCTGCCGCCGACCGACTTCCGTTACCCCTACATGGCCGAAGCCTGAGCGCCACGGGATTGAAGTTCAAGCACGCGGGCGCCATCGCCACCCGTCGGCAACGACCGCGCCGATGACGTGTCACTGCGTCGATGATGTTTCACCCCGCCGATGACGTTTGACCGCGCCGACGCCCCCCCCGCAACCCATCGTCCAACCCCGACACCCTCTGCGGCCATTATTAGTTTTCTAAAAAACTAATAATAGCGCAATCCCCAGAATGATCGCGACACCGCTCCGTTCAGCGTGCGGGCTTGCTCGCACAACGCCGGGCAAGCTCGGCGGCTAAACGGGTCGCATTCAAAACACGGACCGCTCAAACCGCTCGTGCATATGCAGCCTGGGCGGCCGTGAACGAGGGTGGGTGATGAGCGTGGGGTGGGTGGGGCAATGAGATGGCGCGTCATGGTGCAGGGCGGTACGCGGCGGGAGAATGTGGTAACTTGATGGGGGGCTGGCTGGCACGGCGCTTCTTGGGGCAACAGAACCCCAATTGATGCGACCGTGCAATCGGGGACTTGCTCTGTTGGGCGGGCTGGAATCCGAACCCAGAGCACCATGCGAAAGATGCCGCGGTCTTGCGGCGGGCTGCACTGATCGATCGCGTCAATGGCCTTGGGGAACGTTCATCTCAGACAGGAACAAACAAGATGTTACGCCGTCACGCCTGGTTGTCGATCACGGGTTTGTGTTTGTTGATGCAATGTCTGACCCTGCTTGCGGTCACGACAACGGCCTCGGGCGCGGACCTGCCGCCGCCGGTGGCGTTCTGGCCGTTCGAGCGCTGCGAGGATGGCAACAAGGTGCCGGACGCCATGCGCAGCGGACACGATGGCCAGTTGATCGGCGGCACCAAGCTGGTGGACAGCGGCTACGAAGGGCGGGCGCTGTCCTTTGACGGCAAGGACGATGCGGTGCTCATCGAAAAAGCCGAGGATCTATTGACGGGTCCGACGTGGACGGTGTCGCTGTGGTTTCTGCGCTATCCGCAATCGGCCGGGGGCGAGAGCAAGTTGCGTACAATCCTGGCGGTGGGCGACGCCCGCAACCTGAGCATCAACGCCATGCCCGCCTGCAGCAGTCAGATGCGCGTCCGCCTCAACCAATCGGAACAAGCCTTCGACGTGCCCTTCGATATGGCTTGGCATCACCTGGTCGCGGTGCGGGCGGACGACAAGGTGGGGTTGTACATCGACGGCAAGCTGCTGGGTTCGATGCCGGCCGACACCGTCAGTCCCGGACCGCTGCACCTGGGGCACGACGGCACCGAGGCGCATCCCTCGCGCCACTTCAACGGCATGATCGACGAGGTGCAGGTGTTCGATCAGGCCCTTTCGCCGCAGCAGATCGCCTCGATGTACGAGCTGGTCCCGCCGCAGGTCAGTGAGCCGTTCACCGCCGAGCGCGTGGGCGGCGAACTGGGTTATCACAGCTTCCGCATTCCCTGCCTGCTGACAGCACCCGATGGAACGTTGCTGGCTTTCTGCGAAGGGCGAAAAGATGCCGGCGCTGACTACGGCAACATCGACATCGTGCTGCGTCGCAGCAATGACGGCGGGCGCACGTGGGGACCATTGCAGGTGGTCTGGGATGACGGCCCGCACACCTGCGGCAATCCGACACCCGTGGTCGATCGCGACACCGGCCGCATCTGGATGATCTCCACGCACAGCCTGGACGAGGACACGCAGAGGGTCATTCAATCCGGCAAATCCAAAGAAGGGCGCAACGTCTGGACGCTCTACAGCGACGACAACGGCGCCACCTGGTCCAAGCCGGTGCAGATCACCGACTCGGTCAAGAAGCCCGAATGGTTGTGGTTCGCCACCGGCCCGGGCGTGGGGTTGCAGATGCTGGACGGGCGCATCGTGATTCCCGCCACGCGCAACACGGGCAGCGACGGCGGCAAGTCGGCGTTCGCCCTGGTTTTCTTCAGCGATGATCACGGCCAAACGTGGCACATGGGCGGCCAAGCGGGCGATCGGGTCAGCGAATCGCAGGTCGTCGAGCTGGCTGACGGGCGGTTGATGCTGAGCATGCGCCGCGTGGGCGATCGCCAGATGCTGATGTGCCAGTCTTTCAGCAGCGATCGCGGCTTGACCTGGTCGCCGGTGCAGCAGCAGGGGCAATTGATCTCACCCGGCGGCATCTCGGTGGGCTTCACCGGCGGCTGTCAGGCCAGCATGCTGCGCTACAGCCGGTCCGATCGGCAGGACGCCAACCGCCTGATCTTCAGCAACCCCGCCAATCGTTATCCCTACGGGCCCGAGGGGCGCATCAACATGACGGTGCGCATGTCGCTGGACGAGGGGCACAGTTGGGCCTTCCAGCGGCAGTTGTATCCGCGCTATTCGGGCTACTCCTGCCTGACCGTGCTCGACGACATGTCCATCGGCTTGCTCTACGCCTGGGGCGATGCCTCGCGCTACGAGCGCATCCTGTTTACGCGGATCAATCTGCCGTGGCTGACCTGCGGCGTGGAGCGTGCCCCGGTGGTGCCGCCGCCGCCGGGTTCGATTCAGGCCGAGCGCAACAGCGCGGGACAAGTCGCGCTGCGCTGGTCCGATTCGCCCAACGCTGACGGCTGGCGCGTCTATCGCTATGTCGATGGCGATAAAGGCGGCGCGGAGATGATTGCGGAATTGCCGGGCGATCAGCATGGCTATCTCGATCAGCCGCCGGCCGGGGATCGAACGATCTTTTACCGAGCTGAGCCTTACAACAGTCAGGGCTGTCCGCCGGTCGCGCCCGTGGTTCGTTACCAGCCGTAACGCTGCCTGTGTCGCTTGATCTTTGTGAATCTCACCATCGAAGGGATTGACATGAACACGCGCCTGATGATCTGCACGTTCGCCTGTGTCTGGCTCGCTGCACAGGTCTGCATCGCCCAGGAGCCGGCATACACCGGCGACGTCACCGACGTGCGCACCATCGACACGCTGGAGCGCCATCCGGGGGCGGCCCGCTTGTGGGAGCCGTACATCGCGCAGTGGGAGGGCAAGCACCTGGTGGCGGCCTTCGGCGTGACCATTCCCGGCAAAACGGACATGGGGGACATCCTGGCCAGCGTCTCCCGCAACGACGGCGACACCTGGGCTGATCCGGTGGTCATCTTCGATCACAACCGCTGGCAGGGTTCGATCCAGTTCGCCTACGCCAACGCGATCCTCTACAAGCCGCCGGGCCAGGATGTGCTGTGGTGCTTCGCCATGCGCTGCCCAATGGTCTATCGCAACAGTGAGGAATCGCAACTGGTGGGGGCCTTCAGCGCCGACGGCGGGCGCTCCTGGACGCCGGTGGAGATGGCGATGCACTACACCGGCCCGCTGATCGTGGTGGCGGGGCTGTGTGAAACGCAGATCGACGGCCAGAAGCGCTACCTGCTGCCGGCCCATCGCAACACGCTGCAGAAAGATCCCCTCGGTTCGCGCGATCAGTTCGTGCTCAGCAGCAGCAGTCTGCTGGAATGGAAGCTGGAAGGCTACATCCCGCAGCCCGAGGCTGGCAAAGTGTTCCTGCACGAGGGCAACATCGCGCCCGGCGACGCGCCCGGCGAACTGAAGATGGTCATGCGCACCGCCAACTACGAAAACGATCGGCTGGGCACCGATCCGCCCCGCGCCTTTTCCAGCGTCAGCAGCGACGGCGGCCGCACCTGGAGCCCCGCCCGGCAGGAGCCCGATCTCTACAACGCCAAATCCAAGGGTTTCTATGGATGCGCTGCTGATGGCACACACATCTATGTGTACAACGACGGCCCGGTCGGCCAGCGTGCGGCCCTGCGCTACAAGGTGCAGCCGCCCGGCGGATCGTGGAGTCAAGAGAAAACCTTCTACGATGCCAGCATCAAGAACTCGTATCCCACACTCGTCGAGGTGGCTCCCGGCGATTTTCGCGCTGTCTGGGACAGCGGCACCACTGATGTCCATCGCACCCACATCCATTTCGGAAAGCTCAAGCTCGGCACCGAGTGATCGTGCTGCGCCGTGACATGTTAAATCATCGAGTACACCCGGAAGGATGTTGTTGCACTAAAAAACCCGACACGTAACTCGCGTCGGGTTCACTGCTTGTGGTTGGACCCCCTTAGGGCCCACAAGCGTCATAGGTTGATAAATCAAGCGCCCCACAAACGCGGCGTGTGACTGCTTACCAAGACTCACTTCCTAGAGAGAAGAATAAAGAAGAGGACAACACCTGACTGTGCCCGTTGCCCTCACGCCATTTATCGACCAGTGGAGTTAGACCAATTGAAAGTTTTTCTTTTCCCCAACCCGGTCCTTCTGCTCAATAAACACCCATTAGACGTTCTTTGCACGATGGCCACGCGAAGCGCCGCCCGCATCATCCGCGATGAGCGTAATATGTTACAACTATTAAATCGCCCCACGCTGTGACAGGAGCCATCGCATGAGACGCCTGATGACCATCGCCGCCCTCACCACGTCGCTGTTCACCCCCGAACTGTTCGCCGAGCCCAAGGCCGACTTCTCGCAAGTGCCCGGCGTGGTTATCGCCCATTCGCCCAAATCCAGTGGTATATACGTTGGCTCGCCGGGCATCGCCATCCTGCCCGACGGAGCCTATCTGACCAAACAGGACGAGTTTGGTCCCAATTCCACCGAGCACACCTCGGCCGTTACCCACGTGTATCGTTCCGAAGATAAGGGCCAAACCTGGCGCGAGGTCGCTCGACTCGACGGCCTGTTCTGGTCCAACGTGTTTGTGCACAACGATGTGGCCTACATCATGGGCACCAGCTTCCACCACGGCCTGATCAACATCCGCCGCAGCGACGACGGCGGCTCCACCTGGACCGAACCGGTTGACACCGAGCACGGCCTGATCACGCCCACCGGCCAGTATCACACCGCCCCCATGCCCATGCTCTATCACAACGGCCGCATCTGGCGGGCCTTCGAGGATGCCTCCAACGGCGACAAGTGGGGCGAACGATATAGCGCCCTGGTGATGTCCGCTCCCGTGGACAGCGATCTGCTGCGCAGCGACAGTTGGACCTTCTCCACCATGGTCAAACGCAACCCCGCCTGGCTCGGTGGCACCTTCCGCGCCTTCCTTGAAGGCAATGCTGTGCTCACACCCCAGGGCCAGATTCTCGACATCCTGCGCGTCGATTGCCCCACCGGCGGCAAGGCGGCCGTCGTCCGCATCAGCCCCGACGGCAAAACCGCCAGCTTCGACAGCGCCACCGGGTTCATCGACTTCCCCGGCGGCTCCAAGAAGTTCACCATCCGCTACGACGAAAAAACCAAACGCTACTGGTCGCTGAGCAACATCGTCCCGCCCATCTACAACGATCTGATGACCACCGGTGAAAAACCGGTCCGCGCGGCCAGCATCCGCAACACCGCCGCCATCATCAGCTCCGCCGACCTGATCCACTGGACGATCAACTGCATCGTCCTGCACCACCCCGAAGTCAAGCACCACGGCTTCCAGTACCCCGACTGGCTGTTTGAAGGCGACGACATGATCGCCGCCATCCGCACCGGTTATGACGACGGCCTGGGCGGCGCGGACAATGCCCACAACGCCAACTTCCTGACCTTCCACCGCTTCAAGAACTTCCGCGATCTGACCATGGCCGACTCGGTGGTCGATCCGACCACGCTGGGACTGCCCAAGCGTTAACCGCCGCCCAACCGGAGTCCGCACATGACCACCGCCGGTTGCACGCGCCGTCAATTCATGCAGCGTGCCGGCCTGAGCGCCGCCGCCCTGGCGACGGGGCCGTGGTTCGCATCCAAAGCCATCGCAGCGGCAGACGCGGACAGCGCGTTTGATGTGGTGGTCGTCGGCGGCACGCCCGGCGGTATCGCAGCGGCCGTCACCGCAGCCCGCCTGGGAAGGCGCGTCGCCCTCACCGAGATGCACCCGCACCTCGGGGCCATGAGCGCCAGCGGACTGGGCAAAAGCGACATCACCAAGCGCGAGATGATCCAGGGCCTCTTCCGCGAGTTCGTCGATCGCGTCAAACAGCACTACCTCGACACCGACGGCCCCGACTCGCCCAATATCAAGCTCTGCCGCGATGGCTACTACTACGAGCCCTCCGTCGCCGAGCGGATCTTCGAGAGTTTCATCGCTGAGCAGCCGACGATCACCGTGCTCAAGCGCCACGCTTTCGACGGCGTGCAGACCGAGGGCAACCGCATCGCCGCCGTGCGCCTGCTGGACCTGCAAAGCGGGATGACCAAGCTGCTGCGGGCTGGTGTGTTTATCGATGCGACCTATGAAGGTGATGTGTACGCCGCGGCTGGCGCTCCGTTCCGCTTGGGCCGCGAATCGCGCGACGAATTCAACGAGCCGCACGCCGGCAATATCTACGTCGATCTCGACACGCACCAGATCATCGGCGGCACGGGCGAAGCCGACCAGCGCCTGCCCGCTTACACCTATCGCCTTTGCCTCTCGACCGATCCCGACAACCAGGCGCCCCTGACTGCGCCGCCGGCCGACTACGACCGCACGCGCTATCTCGGCTATGTCGAGGACTGGAAGAGCGGGCGCTTCCCTTCACATTACATGGTGCTTCAGGTCGCGTTCACCATCGCTTCGATTCCCAATCACAAAACCGACGTCAACATGAAGCCGATCAGCCTCGGCTTTGCTTTCGCTGAGGAAAATGTCGGCTACATCCAGGCCGACCGCGCCGGCCGGGCCCACATCGCCCAGCACATCCGCGATGTAACGCTCGGCCTGCTGTGGTTCCTGCAACACGATCCCGACGTGCCCGCTGACCACCGCGAAAAGGCCAACCGGTATCACCTGGCCAAAGATGAGTTTGCCGACAATGGCAATTTCCCCTTCCAGCTCTACGTCCGCGAAGGCCGCCGCCTGATCGGCCAGTACACGCTGACCGAACACGACATCACCATTCAGCCCGAAGACGTCAAGCCGCGCCGCTTCGACGACGCCATCGCCATGGGCGAATTCCCCATCGACAGCTTCCCCTATCGCAAATACCAGCCCGGCGACGAAAAGCGCGGCATCACCGAAGGCTATCTCGGCATGATGCGCGAGATCACCCGCGCCTATCAGATTCCCTACCGCATCATGGTGCCGCAGTCGCTCGACGGTCTGCTGGCCCCGGTGGCCGCCTCCACCACGCACGTGGCCTTCTCTTCCATCCGCCTGGAACCGACCTGGATGGCCATGGGTCAAGCCGCCGGCGTCGCCGCCCATCTGTCTCTGGAGCAGGGCGTCGAACTGCGCGACGCGCCGATCCCCGCCGTGCAGCAAATCCTCCGCCAGCAGGGTGCCGTGCTGGACGAGCCGGCTTAAAGCAAAACCAGATTCGGTTGGCCCGCTTCCTATCAGACTGGCTCTTGGCGAGGCCACAACACAAGAACTACCAACAAGCATGCCGTGGCGCCAGCCACAACGGACATGGAGTATGTCAGGATCACAAACAATGGTGCATCATCTTCTTGCACCACACCTGCTTTGAACCAGATCAACAAAGCGCTCGCCACCAGGATGCCGAGAGATGGTGCAATTAGGCCAGCACGCCAGCGAGCACGCCCAAACTTAAAAAAACAACCCCACACATCCCAATGTGGCAAGCGAACCCACGACCACCGCGCACCAGAACAAACATTGCACCCAGGAACCCAGGTTGAACACGAACATGACGCCCCCTATGCCTTCTGCCGAGAAAAGTGATGCTCGGCTTGGCGAATGGTTGCAAGGTTAAGCATTCTTGGAAGACGCCACAACTCTCCGCGCAACAAAACAGCCGGTCCCAGGCGGGGCCGGCTGCGAGCGTGCTGTCGCTTTCGGTTAGCGCTTAGAGGCCGAACTCTTCGGCCAGCAAAGCGTCGATGGCGCTGTTGAGCTTCTCGGGGGTTTCGTAAGTGCCGGCCGCGATCTGGCGGCGCACTTGGTTGACCAGATCGGTCCGCACGTCGGGCAGGTCGGCGATCTTGCTGAGCATCTGCGCGGTGACCGACAACTCGACCTTGTCGCGCTGACGGCGAGTGGCCATGTCAGCGGAGGCGGCCGGTCTTTCGGCGGCGCGGACCTGACCAAGCGTCGCGGCCCCGGGTTGTGCAATGGGGCTGATGTCACTCATGGCTTGACGCTCCTGAACGTCCAACGAACCTCATGCATCCTATTCATCCGCGCGATCACAGCGGCGCTGACGCGCTATCGCTGGCGGTCCGGGATGACTCGGCCCCATTCAGCCAGCCGGTTCCGAGAAGCCGGCCGATGGGCCATACCACTATCACTATCGCCCAAGCCACCGAGCGGGCTTGAATGTATGCTACTCTCCCCGCACAATTCCGTAAAGATAATTTCTGCATGAATTTAACGTTACGACGGCTCCCGTCGGGTCCGGTAAGTTGGGCGAAAAAACTACTGATGACTGATGTGGCCAAACCCAGCGCTGTCCACAGCTTATCCACACTTTTCCACCGCAGAACACGACGACTTGAACAAAGTTCGGCCCAGAAAAAAAATCTCAATATTTTTTCGGACCCCCCCCGGAAGAATGGCAGATGGTTGATGACAAATGGCAAAGGGATGAAGGGGGTGGGACCGGCTTCTACTGCATCGGTCATCTGACTTCGGCCATCTGCACACCCCTGACCTGCTCCAGCGCCTGCTGGTTGATTGCCACATCGTGGACGCGCACCAGGGCGACTCCCGCCAGGGCCGCCAGCACGGTCGTGGCGATGGTTCCACCCAGTCTTTCCCGCGGAGGCAGATCGGGCGCCAGAAAACGCTTGCGGCTGGCGCCCAGCAACAGCGGATAACCCAACGCCGCCAGCCGCGGCAAACCAGCCAGCAGGGTCAGGTTGTGCTCGGTGGTCTTGCCAAAACCGATGCCGGGATCGAGCAGGATGCTTGTGCGCCGGACGCCCGTCCGCTCCGCCGCCCCGGCCCGTTCGAGTAAGAAAGCTTCCACCTCCGCCACCACGTCGTCGTAGTGCGGATCGTGCTGCATGGTGCCCGGCTCACCCTGCATGTGCATCAGCACGATGGGCACGCGGCGCTGCGCTGCCAGCTCGAACATGGCCGGGTCGTGCCGGCCGGCGGAGATGTCGTTGATCATGCACGCCCCGGCATCCAGGGCCGCGGCCGCAACTTCAGCCCGCGTGGTGTCGATGCTGATCCAGGCCTGCGGCAGTGCCACATGCAATCGCTCGATCACCGGCAGCACGCGGGCCAACTGTTCGTCGCTGCCCACCGGCTGCGCCCCGGGCCGTGTCGATTCACCGCCGACGTCGATGATCACCGCCCCCTGGTCCAACATCAGTCGGGCCTGCGCCACGGCCGCATCAACATCGCGGTAGCTACCACCATCAGAGAAGCTGTCCGGCGTGAGATTGAGAATGCCCATCACCCGCGTGCGATCCAGCAGCAGCAGCGGGCGATCCGGCGCGGTCAGCGATGTGATTGCTCGATCCATTTGCCATCTCCCATTTGCCATCTGCCATCCTGTTCACACCTCCACCCGCCGCCAGCGGCCGCGGAAGAAAAAGAATGCAAACAGGCTCGCTCGCACCACCCATTCGCACACCAACCCCAGCCACACGAACACGATGCTCCAGCCCATCACGATACCGGCCACGTACACCCACGGCACACGCACCAGGTACGTGATGATGTACGTCGCCAGCATGGGCGTGCGCGTGTCGCCGGCCCCGCGCATGGCGCTGCTGAAAACAATCGTGGTGGCGAAGAACGGCTGTGAAAACGCGCACAAGCGCACCATGGTGGGCACCGTGGCCAAATGCAGCGGTTGATCGGTCGCCACGCCGGCCAGAGCTTCCGGGAACAACAGAAACAGCACCGATCCGAAGCACATCAGCGCGGTGCACAATCCCCAGCACAACATCACCGCCTGCTGCGCCCGCTTGGGATTGCCCGCCCCAAGGTATTGCCCCGCCAGCGTCGCCGCCGCCATGCCGATGGCGAAACCGCCCATGAAGCTGATGCTCTCGATGCGCACCGCGATGTTGAAGATGCCGATGAGTCCATCCTCCGGCTTACCCATGCGGCCGATGATCGACATCATCACAAAGCTGCCGCTCCACATGCCCAGCGATTCGACCAGGCTGGGAATGCCCACGCGCAGGATGCGCCGGGCTGTGTGCCAGTGCGGCCGCATGCGCAACCAGCGCAGACGCAGCCCGCTTTTGCCGCGGATCAACACGATCCACGCCAGCAGCGCGCCGGTCACCCACGCGCAGCACGTGCCGATGGCGATACCCTTGACACCGAAATCCAATTGCACCAGCGTGACGCTCACCGCCACGTTCACCGCATTGACCAGCAGCATCAGCACAAACGGCGTGCGCGGGTTGCCGGCCGCCCGCAGCGATGCGTTGCAGATAAAAAGCTGCGTGCTGAACGGCACCGCCAGCGTCACAATGTGCAGATACAGCACGCAAAGCTCGCGGCTGAGCCCCTCGGCGCCGATCAGCATCGCCAAACCATCTGCACCCGCATACATCAACACCGCGCAGGCAATCCCCAACAGCCCGATCATGGTCACCGCCTGCCCCAGAGCCGCGTTGGCGATGGACTTGCGCCCGCCGCCGATGCCGCGGGCCACCATCACCGCCGCACCCGTGGCCACCGTCGCCTGCAGCATGCCCAGCAGCCACATCAGCATGCCCGCGATGCCGATGGCATCCGCCGCCGCCACGCCCGTCGCCTGCGGCTCCAGCCGCGCCGCCAGCGCCATGTCCACGAAACCCACCGTGAAATTGAGCACCTGCTCGGCCAGCGGCCAGATCGACAGCACGAACACCTGCTTCGGCAGCGACAACCCCGCCAGCCGCCCGTGCAACTGCCCCGTCGGTGTCTCGATTTCCACCTGCGCTTCCGACATCGGCGACATGATACGGCAATGGAAGAGTGTGGATGGCGGCGGGGGAGTGATGCCGATTTTTGATTTTGTATTGAGGTTTCTTGATTGCCAATCGCGCCTTTTGAACACCCCCGGCTGAGGCCGGTTTACCGGCCGTGGCGATGAGAAATCCGACAGGTGGGGTGTGGGCAGATAGCAGATGGCGGATGGCGGATGGCAATCGATTCATCCCTGGTCTCCTGCGCGAACATTTGAAATTCGACATTCGAAATTCGACATTTGAAATATCACCTCGCCGCGGCATGACGGATCCGATCGGCCCAAACCCGCCACGCGCGCAG